>JAHIZR010000498.1 GCA_018814465.1 bacterium
GCCGTCCGCGTCTACGTCCCCCGATTGTACACAAGCAGGATAATCCGAGATATTCTCATTCCCCAAAATAGAAATCGAGTCCACCTTAACAAACTCGTTGTCGGCTACGCACTCAAAAACAAAATACTCCCAGTGCTTGCTCTTGCGCTGGCTCTCCGTTCCTCCGAGAGCATTGCTACGGCACCCGGCTACGAATTCCGGCTCTCCGTCACCGTCATAATCTCCCGTGGTGATCCAATTTGTCGCATCATTGATCGGCAGACGGGTCATCCATCGCTGAACGATTTCCGAACCTGTCCACTCGCAAAAAACGATATCCCCATCATAATCACCGTATAGAAAATCGGGGAATCCGTCGTTGTCGAGATCCCGAAAAACCATACTGGGCGCTCCCAGATTGTTCGCGCCTTCCGTTTCATTCGGGATCGTATCAATTACGGACAGCGAATAACCGCTTCCGACTTGAAACAACATATACCGCGATCCGATCCCCTCCAAACCGACTCGAGCCACGATCTCCCGTGAATTATCCGACGAATCAAGATCTATGAATTCTGTGCCTAAGAATTCCGTAAACAGCTCCGGACTCTCAAAGACAACCGTATTCAACACTCCGCAAGGTTCCCCCTGTTCCCAAATACGCGTTTCGGTATAACGGCGCGCCATCATCTCCATTAAACCATCACGATCCGCGTCCCCATAGGCTTGCGGCAAATGCAGGCCGTATCGATTTCCCGTATCCGTGAATCCGGCCGGAGTCGACCAAGTCCAGGGGCTAAGCGTATCACGCGAGTCGGCATTTCCAGTCGGCAGAATCCACACCTCCGATTCACCGTTGCAGTCATAGTCGGATAAAAAGCTGCCGATACTGCCGTGCGGCAAATTCGTCGGTTCGTTAATCCATTCGTTCGAGCTGAAGGAAGGTAATTCAATCTCAAAGTCGAACGGAGTGGTAATAATTTCCAGCCCCGCGAGATTGACCAAGCGAACCCGAACACTCCAGCGGCCGGGAAACTTATTTGTTGACAGCAGCCCGGCGTGTTCACGGGACACATACCCGAATTCCTCGCGAACGGAATCTCCAAGCTGGTTGGTCAGAAGCATGCTCGCCGATGTCGTCTGATTCGACCAAACTTGAACCAAATCAGCATAAGTGTCTCGATCAAGCATTCTCGTCACCCGCATGCTGTCGATCTCCGGAGCTGTCCGCTGAACATAAAGGTGGATATGATCTACGCAGAAGACACTTTCATCATGACCCCGCGCCTCCAACTGGACCGCTAAGATCGTATCCGCGTCAGGCAGTTCAACAATACCTAACGCATCGCCATAGTGACGCTCGTCGCCGGATGCGATCAATTCCCATGCTTCCGGATTCTCGCCCAAACCCGTTCGTACGAAAAACGAATCGAAGTCCGCGCCCCATGCTTCTCCGAAAACCGTGAAGGTTTCAGTCACCCCGGTATCGTTATATGGAAATGTAATCCTTGCGACCACATCGGAACCGTGCGCCGCCATTGCAACTGCCCGCCCGACATTGAGTCGGCCATTGGTCGTGGAATCATCCCACCCTTGCTGGCGAAGATCATCCGCGCTGCTCTTGATGATATCCAGCACATCAGCCGGTGTCAGCGCGCCGTTGACTGAAAGCATCAAAGCCGCTGTCGCACCGACCATCGGCGCCGCATAGCTCGTGCCGAACGGAAAATCCCACTCACCGCAGTCCCCGCCCAGAATCAGCGAGACAATCTCCGAGCCCGGAGCCATGACATCCACCCACGGACCGAAATTCGAAAACGATGCTTTCTGATCGATCTCATTGGTTGCGCCGACCGAAATCACTTCAGGAAATCCGGACGGATAGTGAATCTCCTCAGAGTGGCCGTTGCCCGCCGACGCCGTCAGCACGACTCCCTGTTCATAGGCGATCCGGCAGGCTTCCCGCAGCAATGGTGATGCAACCACATCTCCAAAACTCATATTGATTACCGATGCTCCGTTCGCCGCGCCATAGAGAATTGCCGCGGCCACATCATCCTCCTCGAGCAATCCATCGATATTCCCGGCGCGCAGACACATCAATCTGCAATTGAATCCGATTGAGGGGAAACATGTTTCATTATCCGTCACCGCGCAAGCAAGACCGCCCACAAACGTCCCGTGTCCATGCTCGTCCATCGGATTATTGTCCCGCACGAGATAGTCACCGCCCGTCGGGAACGCGGGAGCATCGACAAAATCCCAACCGATTCCATCATCGATAAATCCGTTGTTATCGTCGTCAATTCCGTTGCTGTCCGCGTCCGCCCAGTTGTGCCAGATATTCGCCGCCAAGTCCGGATGCAGATAATCCGTGCCCGTATCAATCACTCCGATAACAACAGAGCTGTCGCCATGA
>JAHIZR010000499.1 GCA_018814465.1 bacterium
AAAGCTTTCAAAGGCATTCTGGAAGGCGACTACGATCACATCGGCGAACAATCCTTCTATATGTGCGGCGGCATCGAAGATGCTATCAAGAATCACGAAGAGGCAAATCGTTAATCATGGCGAATATGTTTCGTCTTGAAATAGTCACTCCCAACGGAGTCATGCTGGATGAGCAGGTCGTGCATGTCCGCTGTCCGGGTGCCGCCGGAGATTTCGGAATCCTTGCCGGACACGCGCCAATGATGGCCGCGCTCGGTTCCGGCCGGCTCGGTGTCGATTATACCGATCGCTCCGAAGATTTCGCGGTCACCGGCGGTTATCTTGAAGTGCATAACGATTTCGCGGTTGTCATGGCGGAGTCCTGAATGCGTAAAAAGGATATTGATCTGGAACGAGCGAGACAAGATTTGGCGAGCGCTGAGCAGGCCTTGCTGTCCGCCGCCACTCCCGCCGAGCATGAGGAAGCGAAGACGAAGTTAGACCGCGCCCGCGCGCGAGTGAATGTCGCGCAATTTCAGCGCAATTGATACGACACTTCCTATAATAATCTCAAAGGCGATTCAAACATGAACCGCCTTTTTTGTCAGCGTGGAGTTTTACTTCAACTCTTGAATAGTGTGGGCATAAGGTTTGCTTAAAATTCAGAGAATCAATTCCCTGACTTTGAGCGATTATAGCTATGTTTATGAGATACCTGATGATATGCGCAGCGGTCGCACTGACGATTCCGGCAATGGCGGAACCTGTTGAGAGTCCGCTGACTCCGCTTGTGCAAACTGCGAATGGAGTGCTGGCCGGCGAGGATAACTCCGGCCGTCATCTGACAGGACTGATCCAGCAGTTGTTGAACGAGGCAAACGCAAATCCCAGCGACAGCCTTTACGCCGAAGCTATCTATCTGTCTCTCATGCTGTATGATTCACTTGATGTCTGTGATTTCGACCGGTCACTCTGCGAAAGACTGATTCAGGACAGCCCCGCGTCGCCTTTCACAAAAGCCGCCTTCGATAAGATCTGGAACGACCTGACCGACATGGGAGCGAATCCGACACAGGGTTCCGAGTTTGCTTTGGAGATGGCACTGGAAGCCAATGGAAAACTTTCCTGCGATTTCTTCAGAATCGGATTTGATCCTTATGTCGACGAGGGTCTTTGGAATCTGGCTATTGATGCGGGTGTTCGCTATCTGCACAGCATTGACGACCTTTATGATCCTGAGCTGTATATCGAAGTCGCGGGAGTCATGCTGAAGGCGGGGGAGAGCGATCGTTCCATCGAATTGATGAATGAGTTGGTGACTCTGTATCCAAAACACCCATGCTCAGTGCGGGGCAGAACGGAATTAGGATTGATTCACCTCGCTTTGAGTAATAATACTGTCGCTCAGGATCACTTCTCGCAAGCTTGGTCCACTTATCAGAAATATCGTAAAAAAGACGGTTTTCAGGATCACGAAGTCGTCTATTATGCGGCCCGCGCGCTTTGGGAGTCACAGGAGCACAGTCTGAATAGTCTTAAACGGAAACTGGATGACCGCATCAGCACTCGCGACAAGCTTGTGCGCCGCGATCAGAGCCGTCTTGAAAAGACCTATGAACTGATCATGCAGACGGATCCCTCGTTTTCCGCGCAATGCTGGATGCGTATCGGAGATCTCAATCTGGCCTTCGCGGAAGCGCATCTGCGCGAGGACTATGAGACGATTCAGGTCGGCAAGATTGACGAGCAACGAAATCCCTATGATAATTCGCTCGAGTATTACGACGCCGCGCAAGCCGCGTATGAAAAAGCCGCCTCCTCGGCTTCACCTGATTTGAGTTCGGGAACGCGCCATTGGAGTGAACTCAGAATGAACTGGAATTCGATGGCGCTGCACAATCGCTATGATGTCTTTGCTCGTGAAGCGGATGTCGTCTACACGTGGGCAATGGATGTCTGGAAGCATGCACCGGAACGCAGTCTCGGCGAAGAGGGTTTCTCCAAACGCTTCGAAATGCTGGTTGACCGTGTCTTCCCGTTGGTGCGCGAAAGTCTCTATTATCGGCAATTCGCGTTTGCGACCGCGTCCCAGCATCCCACGGAATTTAAGCTCAACGAGACTTGGAATAAACTGGAACAGGATATGAATGGGACGCTGAAACTGGCAACCGATCTGTGTCAGACGCAATGGGACGCCACCTCGGCAACCGCGATTCAGCTTTCCAAAACACTGCAAATAACTGGAAATCCCGCCGCCGTCCGAACCATGCGCGAGACTCTTATCAATCAATTGGAGCACTCGGAATCCTATTGGAAAGAGGGGCAAAGCGCGATTGCAGATTTGTTCGATTCCTATCTCGCTTGCCGCCCGCGGACTGAAAGCCGGGGCGAATGGGAAAACGAGTTAATGCAGTTTCATTACAATTTTGCCGCGATGGCTGGTTCATCAGGCATGCAAGTGGAATCCTCAACCGCGAATCTGGATCATCTCGATCCCATCGCGCAAACTCTGAAACAGCGACTGCGCAGCATGGCCAAGGATGCCGCACGCGCCGAAGAGGCTGCCCTCATTCAAGCTCTGGAAATGGCCGCCCGGTTCAATATCAATAATGAAGCCTTTGCCAATATCTACGGCCGGCTGCGGGAAATGAATCCCGCTCAATATCCTTCGCTTGAAGTTTATCGGGCTTCCCGGAAATAGGTTCTTGATTTAATCCTCGAATTTTGCCATATTGATTGCGTACTGACAGGCAGTATTGCCCCCGCTTAACACCGCCTCAGGCGGTGTTTCTTGTTCCAGTCAATCCACGCTAAATAATCCTCATGAAAAAACGTACCCACACCTGCGGTCAGCTAACTAAAGCTGACTTAAATCAAACGGTTACACTTCAAGGCTGGGTCGCCAGTCATCGCGACCTCGGCGGTCTGCTCTTTATTGACCTGCGCGATCGCTATGGCAAGACTCAGGTAGTCGTCCACCCTGAAGAAACACCCGATCTGGCCGGGATTGCGCATACCCTGCATTCCGAGTGGGTTGTTGAGATCACCGGGATTGTCCAAGCAAGGCCGGAAGGGATGATTAACAAGGACATGATGACAGGCGAAATTGAAATTAAGGTCTCGCATCTTGACATCCTCAACACTTGCCCGCCGTTGCCTTTCCAGATCGAAGACTCCAGCAAGGCGAATGAAGAACTTAAACTGAAATACCGTTATCTCGACCTGCGCCGTCCGGAAATGCAGGAAGTCTTAATGCTGCGTCATCACATCAGCAATATCGTCCGCGAACACTTTTCGGCGGAAGACTTTATTGAGGTGGAAACTCCGTTTCTGGTTAAAAGTACTCCCGAAGGAGCGCGGGATTATCTGGTTCCCAGCCGCATCTTCGAAGGCAGCTTCTATGCGCTGCCGCAGTCACCGCAGATCTATAAACAGCTCTTGATGGTTGCCGGATTCGATAAATACTTCCAGATCGCGCGCTGCTTCCGCGACGAAGATTTGCGCTCCGACCGCCAGCCCGAATTCACTCAGATCGACGTTGAAATGTCTTTCGTTGACCAGAATGAAATCTTCGATGTAATTGAACGGCTGTTCGTCAAAATTCTGAAAGAAGCTTGGAATCAGGACTTGCGGACGCCCTTCCCGCGAATAACCTACAATGAATGCATCGAGAAATACGGTTCCGATAAGCCCGATCTGCGTTACGGGCTGGAATTCCATAACCTGACTGAACATTTTAAGGGCTGTGAATTCCATGTGATTGCGACCGCCCTGCAGGAGGGGGGAGTGGTGATCGGTTTGAATCTAAAAGGGAAGGCCAACCTTTCCCGTAAACAAGTCACCGAACTCGAAGAACTCGCCAAGAAAGCGGGATTAGCCGGTATTTTACCTCTGAAACTGACAGCGGAAGGCTTCAAAGGTGTGCTGGCCGGAAAAGTCGATGATCAAACCCTGAAAGCAGTCGCGGAACAGTGTCAGGCGTCGGAAGGCGACCTGCTTCTGATGGGGATCGGTAAGAAATCCTCGATCCTGAAAGGACTCGGCGTGCTGCGCGTCAAACTGGCTGAGCACTTCAGCCTGTTCGATCCCATTGATCGAAGTAAGACTTCGATTTTCTGGGTGGTGGACTTTCCGTTGTTTGAACGGGATGAGACTACCGGAGAAGTGTCGCCGTCGCATCATCCCTTCACCGGTTTTCACCCCGATGACGAGCCCATGCTTACCACTGAACCGTGGAATGTCCGCTCGACAGCTTACGATCTCGTCATGAACGGCAATGAATTGCTGTCCGGTTCGATTCGTATTCACGACAGCAAACAACAGGCGATGATCTTTGACTTGCTGGGAATTTCCGAGGAAGAAATAAAGCTGCGCTTCGGTTTCCTTGTGGATGCGCTTAAATACGGCGCTCCTCCGATGGGTGGCATGGCAATCGGCTTTGACCGCGTGATCATGGTTCTGACCAACCGCCCCATCCGGGATGTCATCGCCTTCCCCAAAACTACCCTCGCACAGTCGTTGATGGATGGCTGTCCGTCACCAATCGATCCCCAGCTGTTGACCGATCTGCACTTGGCATTGATCCCACCAAAAAACAGCTAAGGCGAGACGTCGGGACAGCCAGTATCTATCATTATGTTATTCCTTGCTTTGAATAAGGGGATTCTCAGAGAGATTTCTTCTCAACGATGAGGGCAACGCTTGACATCGGAAAAGATTATCAGTATCTTACGGGAGGTCAAGATGTTACGAAGAATTAGAGGATTTTATCCCTGAGAGTCACCGACCCTCAACGATCCGTCACTACAGCGAATTGTCTCAGTATCGCCTCTGTCACCGAAGGACTCTTCTGGTTGCGGAGGTTTTTTGTTCACGCAAAGGTAAGGAGTCCGCACTCTGGCACACCAGGATTCAGCAATAGCAAGTAATACCGAAGACCAGGTTGAAGTCGTCGAAATTCCCGTCGAGGAAGGCATTCTTCGTCCTTTGCTCGGACCAAGTGACGAGAATCTTCGATATCTGCAGAAACGACTGACATCGAAAGTTACCGCCCGCCGCGAAAAAATCCTGATCCGAGGCTTTTCGCCGGAAAACGCCGATGCGATTGAAGTCCTGACCGAAATGATCGGAGTTACTCGCCGCAAGGGTTCGCTTTCCATTAACGATATCGACACCGTACTCCGCCTTACCGGCACAATGGAAAAAGAACCGGTGGTCGAACCCTCGCAATACAGCCCGATGTTTCGCGCCGGTGATCGAGTTTATGCTCCCCGCTCACAGGGACAGGAGCGCTATTTCGATGCTATTCGCAATCACGATATAACTTTCGGCATCGGTCCGGCCGGAACAGGCAAAACCTTTATCGCGGTCGCGGTCGCGGTCTCGCAGTTCGTCTCGGGAGTCTATGACCGGATTATTCTCGTCCGGCCTGTCGTCGAAGCAGGGGAGAGCCTCGGCTTCCTGCCGGGAGATGTGCGGGAAAAAGTCGATCCGTATTTTCGCCCGCTGTATGACTCCTTAATGAAAATGATCCCGGCGGAACGGCTCCGCAAACTACTCGATCGCTCGGTCATCGAGGTCGCGCCGCTGGCCTATATGCGCGGGCGAACGCTGGATAACGCTTTCCTCATACTCGATGAAGCACAGAACACCTCCGCGATGCAGATGAAGATGTTCCTCACGCGTATGGGAGAACGCTCCAAAGCGGTTATCACCGGCGACCTCAGTCAAATCGATCTGCCGAATAAATCCGGCAGCGGATTACTCGCTGTGCAGGATATTCTTAAGGATGTGGACGGAGTAAAATTCATCTACCTCACCGCTTCCGATGTGGTCCGCCACCCGCTGGTCGCACGCATCGTCAACGCCTATGAAATCCACTCCAAGAATGAACTGAACTCCGACATAAAAACGGAACAAGATGAACGGACAGAAGAGGAGGACTCGTCCAACTGATGTCTGACCACCCTCCATCATCCAGGCGCGTTCGGGGAACACTGGAATTTTATTCCACTATTCCACGAGCGCGCGTCAATCAGAAGTACTTGCTGAACTGCGTTCGCCATGCGGCAAAGCGGCTTCGGCACGGATACCATTCACTCAGCTTTATCCTGATTACTGATCGAAAGATGGCTAAACTGCATCGCGACTACTCCGGTATTCCCGGCACGACGGATGTGCTCACTTTTGATCTGACGGAAAAAAAAGCCCATCCCGTGGAAGGGGAGATCTATATTTGCCTGGATCAGGCGCGCAGGCAGGCTGCCGAATGGAAGATTCCGCTTTACCGTGAAGTCGCAAGACTCGCCGCTCATGGCACGCTTCACCTTGCCGGATACCGCGATAAAACGGAGTCCGAGCGCGAAGGAATGCGTCGCCTCGAAAATCTCGCACTCCAAGCCGGTGACCGGAGGCGATGATGGAATCTTTCTATATTTGGAGTGCGGTCTCGTTTGTGATTCTGATTCTGTTTTCCGCTTTCTTTTCATCTTCGGAAACCGCTTTATTCTCACTGACCAGAAGCGATATCGAAGCGATCGCGCAGCGTAAGAACGAGCCCAATGCCGCCAGACTCGTTCATCTCTTGGAAGATCCGCGCAAACTGCTGATTGTTCTGCTCTCCGGCAATACCATCGTGAATATTCTGGCGGCCACGGTGACAGCGATGGCAACTTCCCGCTTGATGGGAGGCGGTCAATATGCGCCTTGGGTTGTGTATGCCGTGCAGGCCATACTCGTTACCCTTGTGCTGCTGATCGTGGGCGAGTTTCTTCCGAAGTTTCTGGCAATCCGGAATCCGGTATCATGGTCCATGAAAATCGCCACTCCGCTGACGATCGTCAAGCTCTGCATCGCTCCCATCACCTCCGTGATGTATCCGGTATCCGAGTTCCTCGCTCGCGGTCTCGGAGTCGAAAGGCGGAAGCTCTGGATCACGGAAGAAGAGATAAAAACCCTCGTTGAAGTCGGCGAAGAGCACGGCGCGCTGGACCAGTCCGAACGCGAAATGATCCATTCTATCTTCGAATTCGGAGATATCGTCGTTCGTGAAATCATGATTCCGCGTACCGATATGGTGTGCGTGCCCGTCGAAACATCCTTGGAGGAAGTCCTTGACCTGTTTCAGACTAAAGGTCATTCGCGCCTCCCGGTGTACGAAGACCGGATCGACAACATTATCGGGATCCTGCACTCAAAGGATCTGATGTCGCTTTATCCGTTCACACAATCCATTGACCTCCGTAAAATTCTGCGTAAACCGTTCTTTGTTCCCGAAGGAAAGCGCATCGATGAACTGCTGAAACAGTTCCAAAGCGAACGCATTCACATGGCGATAGCCGTTGACGAGCATGGCGGGACTGCCGGATTGGTGACTCTGGAAGACGTCATCGAAGAAATCGTCGGAGAAATCCAGGATGAGCATGACAAGGAACGGCCGCTCTGGACACGCATTGACGAAAACACCTGCGTGATCGATGCCAAATTAGATGTCGAAACCGTCAATGAAGTCTTGGGTGAGGAAATCCTGCCCGAGGACGAAGACTTCGAGACACTCGGCGGCTTTCTGCTCGAACAACTTGGCGACTTCCCGGAAGTCAATACGAAAATCGAATACCACAATTACGAATTTATCATCGAAGAAGTCAGTCTCCACCGTTTAGGCCGAGTTCGAGTCTTGCGGCACGAGGCCTTATCGGATGCCAATGGAATCGGAACTGTTGAGCCATGAGTTTCAAAGAACAACTCCTAAGAAAGCTGGCGATTCTCTGGTGGTCTCTGCGCGGTGAGAAGCTCCCCAAGAGCTTTTCTATTCCCAACGGCGGATTGAGAGCACAGCATCTGGCCGTGATTCTGCCCCCGGATTTCGATGAGTTCGATGTGGCGCGATACGCGTTCGATCAATTGGTCGAAAAACTAAAGCCCTATCGCTGCACGGTCATCGTGAGAGAGAATTTCCGTTCCTGGATCAATCCCGGCGCGGGAACAAAATTCCTCACTTTTAATCCCGATAATAAGAATCTGCTGGGCTTCCCTGAAAATCGCATCAAACATGACATCGAGACCCTCGAAGCCGATGTGGTTATTGATCTGACACCGCATTTCACACAATTTACCGCCGGCTTGGCGGCCGCATCGCACGCCCCCCTGAGAATAACTCTCGCCAAAGACCACGCCGGAAAGTTTTTCAATCTGATCGTGCATCCCGCGCGAGGCCGCAGCCTGCAGGAACAATACTTCGTTCTCCTCTCGCACATCTGAACGAATCCCGTTTCGCTCCGACCGGCGCTCCGCACTGGACGCGCCGTTTCTTTATTCTAAGGTAAGATGGTATGAATCAAGCTGAACACGATGATCATCGGATGGCGGATGAGTTCCTTCGTCTCATCGGTATCATGAGAAAACTGCGCTCCCCGGAAGGCGGATGCCCATGGGATCGCCAGCAAACCCATGAATCCTTGCGTCCCTATCTGATCGAGGAAACTTATGAAGTGCTCGATTCAATTGACAGGGGAGCTTACGCTGAACTAAAAAAGGAGCTGGGCGATCTGCTGCTGCATATCGTCTTTCATGCCCAGCTCGCCAACGAGGCAAACCTCTTCTCGATGCGGCATGTGCTCGAGGGCATCAATGAAAAACTGATCCATCGTCATCCGCATGTTTTCGGTGACGGCAAAGTGGAAACAACCGACGATGTCAATCGCCAATGGGAACGGATTAAACTGAATGAAAAGCATAAGCCCAAACTGCTCGATGGTGTCCCCAAACACCAGCCCGCCCTCAATCGCGCTTTTCGCGTTCAGGAAAAGGCCGCCGCTGTCGGTTTCGATTGGCCGAGCGCCGAGCCGGTCTGGGACAAGCTCGATGAAGAGATCGCCGAACTGAAGCATGAAGTAAAGACCGGCGACCAGCACAAGATGGCGGCGGAATTCGGCGATCTGCTGTTCTCGATGGTGAATCTGGGACGCAAACTGGGTATTCATCCCGAAGAGTCTCTCCGGCTTGCAATCTCAAAATTTACGACAAGGTTCCGCTATATCGAAGAGGCGCTGGAAAAGGCCGGAATCGATATCTATAAGTGCTCACTGGAAGAGATGGACAGACTCTGGGAAGCCGCTAAACAGCATCGCGAAGAAGAACATCATTGAAAAAGAACACAAAAAAAAGATGGAAAGTGCCTGACGACCGTTCCCGCTCATTAGGATTCGACCGCATCCGGATTGAGGACGAGTCGCGCAAACCGCGGGACCTCGTTCAGCCGCAAGCGGAACGAGCCATGCTTGTCGGGATCTGTCTTCCGGGGGAATCGCTGCCGCAGGCTCAGGAGCATCTGGACGAACTGGATATGCTCGCAAGAACCGCCGGAGCCCAAGTTGTCGATCGCGACTTGGTTGCGATGCGCCGCATCGATTCCGCGACATTCATCGGCAAGGGCAAAGTCACCGAGATCGCTGAAATCGCAAATGACTCCCAAGCCGATCTGGTTGTCTTTGATGAAGACCTCGCTCCGGCGCAAACGCGGAATCTTGAACAGCGAATCGGTAAACGTATTCTGGAACGGTCCGGATTGATTCTCGATATTTTCGCAAAACGCGCGCATACCAAGGAAGCAATCACCCAAGTGGAACTTGCCCAGCTTCGTTATATGCTGCCGCGTTTGAGCGGAGCCTGGACGCACCTCGAACGGCAAAAGGGTGGGATCGGTCTGCGCGGACCGGGTGAAACTCAGATTGAAACCGACCGCCGTATTATTCGAGATCGCATCCGACAGCTCAAGAAGGACCTCGAGCATATCGAACGCATCCGCTTGACGCAGCGAACCAGCCGCGAAAAAACTTACCGCTTTGCTCTCGCCGGCTATACTAATGTCGGTAAGTCCACTTTAATGAATGTGCTTACGGGAGCTGGGGTTTATGAAGAGGATCTCTTGTTTGCGACGCTGGATTCCACAACCCGTGTCCTGAATCTCGGATTTCGACAGGATATCCTGATCAGCGACACTGTGGGCTTCATCCGCAAGCTCCCACCAGATCTTGTTGCCAGCTTCCGATCAACCTTGGCCGAGATTCGTGAAGCCCATTGTATTCTCCATATAATTGATCTTGCCTCGCCCTCCGTTCAGGATCAGATTCAGGAGGTTGAACGACTATTAGCCGAGATGGAAATTGCCGATATCCCCCAAGTATATGTGTTTAATAAAGTAGACGCTGTTGATGATGCGCAAGTCATCGAGTGGGCAAGGAGAGTCTATCCTGATGGCGTCTTTATCAGCGCTCGCCAGCATATTGGGATTGATAAACTTGAAGATCTATTAAAACAAAAAGTTATGAATTCCAGAAAGACTTATTCCATTAAATTGTCCAATGAAGATGGAAAAACATTGTCTTTGCTTCATCAGGTAGGCGAAGTTCTGCGAATGGAAGCTTCTGAAGAGGGAATTCTTATTGAAGTAAGAATGCTCGAAATTGACGCTAATCGGTTGGATATCGAGTTATTCCAGCAATAAAAGTCCATGTGAAACATCATCTATAGAGGCTATCAAATAAATTAGTGAGAAATCTCACGAAATCGCCGTAAGTTCGCATGAATCAAAACGCAAAAAGCATACGAATAAGCAAACTAGAAGGTTTTTTATAGTAATTAAATTCAAGAATTAATGACAGATTCTGCAGTCGCAAATGCACATCTGAAATTCCTCTTACACCGGGATAGCTTAGGACTGGAAATCCTTGACAAACCCCGGTTTTTTGATTATATTTGCGTTTCAGTTTACTGAACTCCGAGTTTAATAAAGAACTACTTCTTTTGCAGATTGGTGAGCGGATTCGAAATCTCAGACTGGCAAGAAACCTGACACAGGAAGAGCTCGCGGAACGCGCTGACCTGACAAAAGGATTCATCTCAGTTCTCGAGCGAGATCAAACCAGTATTTCTGTCGATAGTCTCGACCAAATCCTGAAAGTTCTTAATGTTAAGATCTCGGATTTCTTTCGAGAAATCGATCGGCCGCAAGTGGTTTATGGTCCCGAGGAAAGAACCTCGATTGCCGATACCGGAGCCACAACCTTTGAATTGCTGATCCCCGGTGGAGCCGATCGAAAAATGGAAGCCGCGAGAGTGGTTCTGGAGCCGGGCGAAGTAACCTATTCAGTAAAACCTTACCGAGGTGAAGCCTTCGGAATCGTCATCCGCGGTTCCATCTGCATTGCTTTCGGTAATGAAGTTCATGAAGCTCCGGCTGAAAGCAGTTTCTATTTCTCAGGCGACCGCGAGCATATCATCGAAAACCGCGGCGAACAGCCCGCTGAGTTCTACTGGGTATCTACCCCGCCGACCTTTTGAGGTTCGGTTTGCATATACCTTGATTTGGTGTTCTAAGGAGATTAGCCATTGAAAGCACTGGGACAGCAGACCTCGGTTGAGTACTATAAGTGCAATCCCGAGATTCTCAATGATGTGTCCGCTATTAAGCGGGCCATGCGCGAAGCAGCCAATCTCGCCGGAGCAACCATCGTGCAAGAGGCCTTTCACCTCTTTAATCCGCATGGTGTTTCCGGTGTGGTTGTAATCGCAGAATCGCATTTTGCTATTCATACCTGGCCTGAGTACGGGTATGCTGCCGTTGATCTATTCACTTGCGGTGATGATGTGGACTCTGAGTTGGCTTTTCTCCACTTAAGATCTGAACTCCAAGCAAGCGACTACACGGCTGTGGAAATGAAGCGCGGTCTGCTGAATATCAATGATCCTGAACGGATTGTTCACAAACCCGCCCGCGAGCTGGTCGAAGCTTGACACTCTTTGGTCTGCCCGACAAATACTTTCTGGTGTCAGGGCACTCGGAGGGTGAGACCCTCCTCAACGCCTTCGATAACGCGCTTCTGAATGCAGGAATCGGGAACACCAACCTCATTCGACTCAGCTCGATTCTCCCGCCTGCCGCCGCCTTGATTCAACCCCCACAAATCCCGGCGGGCTCACTCGTTCCTGTGGCCTATGCTTTCGAATGGAGCGACGAGCCCGGTTTGGAAATCGCCGCCGCGGTGGCCTGCGGAGTTCCTCATGATCCGGCCCTGCCGGGAGTCATCATGGAACACCATACATTCAGCTCCGCGGAACACTGTCGGGAAATTTGCGTCGGAAAGGTTGAAGCTGCTTTCCGCCACCGCGGCTGGACATGGAAAGATATCAAAACCGCTTCCGCAAGCCATGTCGTCCAGTCCGCAGGCGCGGTTTTCGCCGGTGTCGTACTCTGGAAATAACAGGCTGCATCCGCCCGGTTCTCGAATAGGCTTTTCATAAACAGGAACAAAAAGTCTCTTCTTGCTTTTCTCAAGCTCCCTATACTTTTCCCCTTTTCCGCTTGCTGACTGGGAGGTCAACTGATGGATCTTTGGTTTTCAGAGACTCATGAGACCGATCTCCGCATGTCCTGCCGTGTCAAGCAAGTGCTCTATCACAAAAAATCCAAATATCAGGATGTTCTGGTCCTCGATACGCTTCGCTTTGGCCGAATGCTCGTCCTTGACGGCTGTGTCATGACCACGGAACGCGACGAATTTGTCTATCACGAACTGATCGCTCATCCAGCTCTGCTCGCCTGCGATAATCCGAAAGACGTCTGTGTTGTCGGTGGAGGGGATGGCGGAACGGTGCGGGAGGTTCTCAAGCATCCCTCGGTTGAAAGAGTTGTCCTCGCGGAAATTGACCAGGATGTGATTGATGTCTGCAGGGAGTTCTTTCCCGGTCATACCACCGGCCTGAATGACCCGCGAGTCGAGATTCAGGTTGGAGACGGCTTTGAATATCTTAAACAGCACCCCGGCGATTTCGATGTAATCCTGTCGGATTCCACCGATCCCATCGGACCGGGGGTTGTGCTGTTCAGCGCGAAATACTTCGATCTGGCAAAATCTGCCATGAAACAGGGGGGATGCTTCGTGACTCAAGCCGAAGGTATGTGGTGCCGCAGCCATTCCGCTGTCAGTATTCGCAACGAATTGCTCAACCATTTCACAAACTGTGAATGGTACGGCGCTCCGATTCCGACCTACCCCGGCGGCTACTGGAGTTTTCTAATCGCCTCGGATATCATCGATTTCAGAGAGAGTCTTGACCGGAATCGGCAAAAACTGATCGAGAAAACCACGAAATACTACTCCGCTAAACTGCAGGCAGGTCTTTTCTCCATGCCGCGATTTCTGCTTTTGGAGTTTGAAAATGATCTCTCTCATTAGAGTGATCTTTGTAATATAGGGCAGACTTGTCGAAGAAACCTAATTACTCTCATTTGCCTTTGAATACAATCCAGACCACGAAGTTTCTCGCGGCTTCGAGTGATTCATCAGCGTCTGATTTAGTCCTGTTCGGCCTGCCTTTTGACGGTACTTGCTCGTTCCGACCTGGAGCCCGCTTCGGACCCAAGGCAATTCGCGAAATGTCGGATGGCTTGGAAACCTACTGCCCGATTCTGCGGCGAGATCTGGAGGAGGTCTCCTTCTCAGATGTGGGGGACATGCCTCTGCCTCCCGGCGATAAAGAGAGTGCTATGGCATTGACATACCAAATGGCCAAGCATGTTCACGAAAATGGGCAAATTCCAGCCGCCTTAGGGGGTGAACACTTGCTCAGTCTGCCACTCGTGCGGGCCGCCCATGATGCTCATCCGGACCTGGTTCTGATTCAATTTGATGCTCATATGGACTTAAGAAATAGTTACTTAGGCGTCGAGTTGAGTCATGCGACAGTAATGCGAAGAATAGGGGAAATCATTGACCCGTCACGAATTTTGCAGGTGGGCCAGCGGTCAGGAACTCGTGAAGAATATCAACGCGCGGAAACCTTTGGAAATCTTAGAACAGAACAGGTCACAGTGGCGGAACTGCAACAATGGGTCGCAGACCGCCCACTTTATGTCACAGTCGACCTCGATGTCCTTGATCCTTCAGTACTTCCGGGAACCGGTACGCCTGAACCCGGAGGCGTTAGTTTCTCTCAACTTCAGTCTTGGATCGCAGGATTGGCATCCTGCAATTGGATCGGCTGGGATGTTGTCGAACTATCCCCACTCCTCGATCCAAGCTCAGTATCATCAATTGTTTCCGCAAAAATCGTCCGCACCATGATCCTGACCAGCACCGCAACTCGTTGCTGAGATGCCTGCAAATTGCCATAGGATGCCCTATGGATTAGCCATATATTGAGTTATAATCTTTATAAATAACAATACGATAGATATTCAAATAGACTAAGAGTCAGCGTAAAGAGACGAAAAGTGCTGTTAGGTAAGGCTTTTCTCTTCCTCCGACATTGTGATTGATGGAAATAAAATCCATTTTGTCCTTGACAAGTTATTTCCAATTGAGTATATTTGAAGAAATATGACTGGTGTAATACTATCATGAACTTAGATGCAGGAACACGAAGCTAAGTTTCTGATTTTAATGAGTAAGATCGATTCGCGATAACTTCCGACATTCGTTCGACAGAATTGTAGACGTCTGGGGGAGGTTTGCGTATTTTTCACAAAACATTACAGACACAACAGCGGGTCAATCATGACAGATTGCAATGAATCTACAAACAGGAGCACACACATGATATCTTATCAGAAGAGTTTACTCTGCTCAACAACGGAAACGTTGTCAGTGTGCCATACCCAACACGTGACCGCTGCACGTACCAACGACGGAACAGAAGAGAATTCAAATAGACAGGAGAGTCACAGAATGAGTTCCAAAACTCTTTTTGTGTGGCTTGCAGCAGTAATTGTCTGCGTGAGCACGGCATTTTTGCCAAGTAACATCGCCTTCGCCCAGCTTCAGTTCGGTGACCCCGAAATTCTGTGCATCGACACTGGCGGCGAACCGGGAGTTGACCTCGATACGGATGAGATTCTGCTCACCGTTACGGCCACCTATTCACAAAATGATTATCTATGTACAGATTCCACCAGAGTCGGATTGGATCCCAATCCCGGACTCGGTGTGCTGACCCCTTCGCTCGTGGCAGCTGAAACCTTCAACTGCCCGACCGACCCGGTCACCGGTCTCTACGTGATGTCATCAACCATGACTCCGAACACAAACCTGAACGGCAATTTCCAGCCCGGGGTCTGCTTAGTCACGGCACATATCCAGTTCCACCCGGAATGTGCTTCCGCGCTGACCAATGACTGGTTGCCCTTCAATATCACTTGGCGGGTCTATAATACCGTCAGTGGATATACCTGCGTCCAACGACCGGACTCGGTACGCGCGACCTGCGATATCGAAACCGACTGCTGTATTTATCTCGCATACTCCGAACACGGCGGCTTCCGCTATGACGGCATCATCGCCATCGGTGACAGCGTCTGGATTGATTCCGCCAATGTCGCTTTCCTCGACACGCTCAACGGCGCCGGCGGAACCTTCGATACGGTCTATGCCGACCTGTCTCCGCTGACCGGAGCGATCGCTGATACGGCTGTCGCAATGGGCGATACCATCGAAGTCCAGGCTTGGCTTCGTGAAAACCTGATCCCGGCTTGCACCGATACAATCAAACTGTATCGTAAGGAATGGGCTTCCGGTGAAGACTGGCTCGATCCAGCCGAAGGAACGGTCACCGATACCATCATTTGTGTGCGTCAAGTCGATAACTTCCCGCCCGAGCTGGAAGCTGCCTGGATCGACTCCTGCCGTATCATTAACGGCAACTACTTCGATAACGATACCCTCGTCGGCTGCGGTGATATTCTGCGTATCTACATGACCACCCTGAACAATGGCGCCGGTCACTGGAATGGCATTGATGCTCGCGGCACGGCCACTGACGTTTATCAAACCGCTGACGGCTCCCCGTCTTGTGCGAATGTCAGAGCAAACTTCGACGTCGATTATATCGTTGCTGACCTCAGCCATCTGGCTCCCATCATCGGCGGCGATCATCGCTTCCCCTTCAATACAGCCTTCGATGATCCGGCTGATACGATCGCATTGCTGTCTACAAATCCGGACAGCGTCCTGATCTCGATGAGCTTCTATGATCCCGCTGTTGCGTCGGCAAATAACTACCTCTACCTGGATATTCCGATTGATACAACCAATTGGGATTCTATCGAGTGGTGTTTGCTGGATGAAATCATCGCAGGCGATGGATACGTAATTGACGTATACTGCGCTGACGATGCCGGTAACCTGTCACCGGTCGTCACGCCTGCAGGCGATACAACCGGAGCTCTGCTCGGCTGGGATGTCTGTTTCGATACATGGGCCCCGGAACTGCCCGGTACCAATATTGTCTATGAAACGGATTTCTGTACCAAGCGCTTCTCACCTTATGACAGCGCTCTGATCAGCTTCTATACAAATATCTCTCCTGATTCTATTCTCTGGTATCTGGATCTGGTCGGTGATCAGCTCTGGGAAAATCCGCTCAATGATGTCTACATGATTGGATTCGATGTCCGTGCTATCCCCGATGATGAGCCTGATACGCCAACCGGTTCTATAGTTGCCGTTCTTGACTACTACCATCCGGTGGCGGAACCGGACTCCGATAATTGGGAATATATCGCCGGTCCCACCCCGCAATTCTCAGGGGATGCCGCGATCTTCACATGGTACGGCAAGGATGGCCCCGACAGCCTTGATCCCGATCTCGGCATATTGGTGGACGACTACTGCCCGTGGGGAATGCATGTCGGTATCACGGAAGCCCGCTATATGGATGCCGCCGGCTGTAATGCCGTTCTGGGCTCAGATCATGATGAACAAACCAGTATTTCGGATGGCTATACACAACTCAATAACCTTTATGCGGTCGTGGATAGCTGCGCGCCGGATGTTGTCGCTCCGACGGATATCTTGCATCTGAATACGGTTCTCGGTCCTGATCTGCCCTACGGACCGGCTTATGCTCCCGAAGGTCTCGGACCCAATGATACTTACCTATGGGTGAACGGCGATCCGGAGCCTGTGCTTGAATTCCGCGCCGAACGCTTCTATCAAACCGGTCTGATTGATCTTTGCCTCGTTGAAGAACTTTGCTATCGAATTAAAGTCGATACTGTTGTTACCTACACTCCATGGACTTCGGCCCCGGGTGGTACTGATTCTTCAGTGTACCAGATGTCTCACTCTTGGCTCCTTGATCCATATGACGAGAATCCAGATATGGGTTATATAGTGGGTGACACTCTCTGTACATCTTTGCCTTTTGAATTCAATGATATCTATACGGATTCCGTCCGCATCCGCTTCCCCGCAGTTTCTGGAATGGGCGGACAGTTGGCTGACGGTCTCTATAAGTTGACGTTGGAAGTCGTTGATAATGCCGGTAATGTCTATATTGATCCGCTCTATATTTGGCTGAACGGACAAGGACCGGTCATCGATTCCACGATGATTGTCAACACACTGTATAACTGCCACACCAACTTCTTCATCGGTGAAGAACTCGGCGTCTGGCTGCAGACTGACACAACCTGTGACCATGTGGTCATCGATTGGTCCTGTCTCTATGGTATTGATCCTGCGAATGATACACTTATTGTGTCCTCTTATTACGATCAAGACATCGGGAATAACGCCCGCTATTGGTACGGCTCGATCCTTGTAACGGCGGACATGATCAACACCGTTGATGATTCCCGCAACTACTATGAGATTTCGCCTTGGGAAGCCGATTGTGAGAATGCCGCTAACCTCTGGATTATTGGCGTAACCGCTTTCGATGCTGAAGGCAACTATACCGAAGCTGATCCGACTCATAGCTGCGATAAGGCTATCCTCGGCCTCAGCCGGTGCCCGCGTATCGTCGGCCTGCCCACACTGCATTTCTATAATCCCGACAGTCTCTTTGACGAACCGCCGCTTACCCCTGCATCCTTCGTAGATGTCGAATATGATACCTTCGATGTCATGCCGTGGTGGAATGCGATTTCCCCCGGTTCTATCGATTCCGCCGGAGCCTATAACTCGCAGTTTAACCCTGCTGCTGATGATCTGCAGGACAGCATCTTCGTCCGCCTGTTGATCGATACGCTTTCGATTACGCCTCCGACCGGATTGCCCGCGGATACGGTTTTCCATGATACTCTGGTCGTTCAATTCTATAATCCAACCCTGGATCGGACCCGCGAAATCCGCAAGCCGTTGTTCATTCCGACTGCGGCGGATATGAGTCCGTTCGATTGGCCATTTAACGAAATCTATGATGGACGCATTGAAATCGACGAAACGAATCCGGCTTTCGTGGAATTCTATCTGCAGTGGAACGGCTCTTGGTATCTGGGCGCCGGCGAAGACAGTTTGATGCTGGTCCCGCCGATGGATCAGGATACCATCATTATTCGTGCCTTCACGATTGATGGCGACTCGTTCACGGTTGATATCAACAGCGACACAACCTATCTGATCTGCGATACCGTCATCATTGATCTCGATGTTGATAACATTAATCCCGACTTTGTTGACCATACTCTGATCGCGCCCGGACTGCGTGATCCGGAAACCCACAGCACTTCCACAATCGAAAACCTTGGCTGGAACGGCGACTGCGGCTACCGCTATGCCGAAGGCGACACCTTCAGCGTTAAAGTCGTTGTAACTGAACAAGTTCACTTCGATCCCACTGGACTTGGCGAGGCCTATGGCCATTGCCAGGACGGCGGCGGCGATTGGATGGTCAACGGTAAGTACTGGAATGCTGCCGTAATCGACACGATTGATGGCGAACTCTACGTGTTTACCGGCGATACCATCAAGGCATATATTGATGATGTCCAGCCCGTAGACCTCGGCAACGGCAACTGGGAATACACCTTGGTCGGCCATTTCGAAAACATCCCGCCCGCAACCTTTATATATGATGCGTGCCTGCTGGTGCGTGGCGCTTGGGATCAGGCCGGCAACCCCGGACGCTGGAATAATCCCGTCTTTGATGACGCTTTCGATGATGACAGCTTCGAAGACTATACCTTCCGTATTGAGCTGATCGACTGCTACATCTGGGCCGGATGTCCTGATGTCTATGGCCCCGATATGATTATGGGATGGATTGCCCCCGAAGATACCAATATCACTGTCTGGGCAACCATTATTGAAACTTGCGAAATTACCGAATGCTCGCCCGGCGTCAAGGCTGACTCCGCGTTGCGCGTTCAGGGTGATTTCCAAACCATTACCGATGACCCGGATCCGTGGGTGCTGCCCGTTGAAGTCGGACCTTGGTTCATCTATGTTGACCCGGTTACCGACGATACCATCGGTTGGGCCCGCCAGTATCGCTGGCACTTGCGCGCCGACTCGTCGGATCTGGCAACCATTTATTGTGACGGCGACTACCTGCCATTCTTGATTCGCTTCGAGAGTGTCATGGGCGTCGATACCACCGCGCTGTTTGAATACTGTGTGCAGGTGGATGTCAATGAACCGATCTGGACAACTGCGACGGTACATGACACGGACTTCGTCTTTATTGATGATGTGCCCAATCTGGCCGTCTGCATTTCCCCGGAAGAACCCTTCTGGATTCGTGCAAGGTTTACTGAGAGAGAAGTTGATCTCGGACCGGGCGGTGAATGTGATGCATCCAAGGGTGTTGGTGTTGACCTGACCCAGATTTGGGCAGATCTTTCAATCATTACTCAGAATGCTGCGAACGACAGTATCGTGCCTGACAGCATCGAGTACGATACATTGATGTCCGGAGGTTTTGCCTGGTGGCTTGTCACAGCCGATCCGCTGTTCTACTGCCTGAATGAAACGGATCCGATCCTGCGCTTCCATGCGCTGCATGACAGCATCGGTCATCATGACCGCGAACTCTATATGCAGGATACCCTGCGCTTCTGCTCCGACTGTCTGCCGCCGTATCTTGGCTCCGCTACCGCTTTCTGCGACTGCGGTATGGACACCCTGTTCCATCAAAGTACCGAGTTGGCGCTGGAATGCCTGGATCTGCCGCTTGGCTATCTGCGTCCGGGTGAACCGTGGTCATTGACTATCTGTCTCTATGACGTAAACGGTGATTCGAGCATCGGACTTGAATATGTTGCCGGCAACTATCAGATGGATGCTTCACCGTTTGATCCGATGCTGGGCTGGATTACCCCGGTGTTCTTGGATACCTTTAATGCCGGTGTTACCATCTCCGGTAACTACATGGCCGTTGCTTCCTACGGCAACCCCTGTGGCTATCCCGGTATCACCAGATTGCTGAACGAAACCTATAATAACGGCGATACGATCTTCACCCGCTTCCGCTTTGAAGACCGTGCCGGTAACTTCGATACAACCGGTTTTGTTGCCGTCGCGATTGTGGACACGATGCCCGCTTTGGTTGACTTCGTCTACACAATTGGCGATGACTCGATTCGTGCCTATGTAACACCTGGCGATGAACATGTCCACATCTATGCAGACATCACCGGTGGCGCTTTCGACCTTGTTTCTCCGCCGATAATTGAAGAAGTCTGGGCAGATATGTCCAACTTCTGGTGTGGTGGTGATACCGCGGAATGGTATGACACCGTCTATGCTCATGAAGTCGTTCAAATGGGACCGAACTGGTGGCGCGCGTACTGGGGTTGGACTCCCAGCGGCGTCTATCAGATCTTCGGCGACACTCTGTCGCAGTTGACTGATACCCTGATGACCTCCTTGGAGCTTGGCGGCTGTGTGCAGCCGGGTGCTGAGGGATGGTTCGATACTCTGTACTTCTATGTTAATGACCAATCCTGCCAAGTTGACACCGCCTATAGCATTTTCGAAGTAAGTGGTGTTGATTCCACGACTCCCGCTATCGACAGCGTCTGGGTCTGGGGTAACCACTGCGGTACTCCCGGCTGGATTTCTTCCACCCCGATGGACTCCGGACATATTGAAGTCTGGGCCTGGATGGATACCGTCTTTAATGAAATCGCCGATACCATCAAGATAGACTCGCTGCAGATTAACCTCGCCCAGCTCAGCGCTGCCCGCTGGGGTTGGACGCAATGGTCCAGCAGCCTCGAAGGCGGTTGGGAGCTTGAAGGCGTTACCGAAGTCGATTCGACCTTCTGGGCGATCGAAACCGATGGCGCCGGTCGTTCGCGACTCGTC
>JAHIZR010000067.1 GCA_018814465.1 bacterium
CATGCCTGACAAGATTACCTGATGCGCTTCTTTCCGCATCTTGGACATTTCTTCTGTCCCTTTCTGATAATTCGTGAACACAGGGTACATAAGGTTCCGTTGGGCTGATGATATTTCCGTTCTGCCGAAATTTTGGGTGCCCTAGTTTTTTGATCACTATATTGCATCCAATCATTAGTTGGATGTGTTTGAGACGGCCCAGGCAGTTTCAGGCGGTTGCTGGCCGATCCAGATGAGTTTGTCTTGAAGTAAAGTTTGTCTGTAGGTTGTGATGTGTTCATTTGCGTTGCGGACTTAGGCCTTTTCTATGCCCAATAGTATCTTTATGTCATCCGGCGTGATGACCGGTTGCTGGCCGGTCCCAATAAATTCGCTGAGGCACGGTAATGGTTCCAGTGTCCCGTTGCGCTCTTGTTCCAGAGTTTCCAGAGCATCCAGGAAAGCTTCCTGCATGTTGGGATCAGCGAGCAATATCCGATACAGTGCGGGGTGGCGGCGGGTGATGTCAACGCCTGCAAAGGCCTCGCTGACTAATACAGAGAGTAGTGCCGTGTCTTGGAATGATCCGTTTATGTTTGACATTTTGTTTGGTTATCCGTTCTCCGCAGCAGGTTGGATATACGCGGGTTGCGCGGCCATTGCCGAATTGCCGTCCGTGACTGGCTTTCATCTGTGACAGAAAACCAGGTATGAGATCGCCAACACCCGTATCTATCGTGTACCCATCTTGATCGGCCAGCCTGGTGATAATGGTATCCAGATCGTCATCCGAAATGAGCGGGAAGTGGAGAAACTGACCGAAGCGGGAACGTAACCCGGATTGCTGTCAATGAACGCTTTCATCTCTTGGGGGTATCCGGCAACGATGACCAGGAGCCGATGCCGGTAATCTTCCATTGCCTTGACCAGAGTGTCGATGGCTTCCTGACCGAAGCCGCCTTAACCGTTTCCAGTCAAGGAATAGGCATCGTCAATAAAACGCACGCCATCGAGGGCATCCATGATTCTGTCCTGGGTTTTCAATGCGTTTTCCATCATGAATCGCTATTTCGATAATCTTGCGTATCTGCTGATTTGCGCTGTAATGGACTCCAAGCGGATACAGACTGACGATGAAGGGACCGATGACTTCCTGTAGAATTCGTTTATTTTGCCATTTTAGGAATGTATAGAAGATATTGGTGCGTTTTCGCATACTTCCATCGATGATTTACTCGCGAGCTTATCGTCAATCTGTTCCTCAGGTTGTATTGGTTTTTCGCTAGAACATGAGATGATCAGGCTATAGGCTTTTGCCAAGACTTGTCGCTGCTCAAATGTGAATTCTAGCTTTTGGGACAGTCTAGCTGTTGAGGGCATGTTGTCGATCCAGGATGGGTGCGCTAAAGCTTGCTTCGTGGGACAGTTCGTTGGGTAGGGCACCGCAACGCACTAATTCGTGGTGGATGATTATTGCCGCTTGGGCTTGCAACGTCCGGTATTCACGTTCAGCCAGGTCGCTCAAGGCGTTATGCTCATGTTCTGCTAGATGAATAATGACTTTTGACATATCTGCTCCTTGAAAAATATAGAGTGGTGAAACAGCGGCTCTTTTATAGCACACGAGAGTACGGAAATCCTCAAATTTAGTGTCCGGAATTAGTACGACTTCTGCAAGCGGAAGTCGTACTCGGTTCATTTACTTCTTGCTCTTCCGAAGCTTCGCGAAAATCACGCCGCCAGTCATAAAATGTTGATCTGGGAGCCTTTGGGACACCGCAGGAGATTCCAAATCTCCGCTCTAAAAATAGTTCTAGCGTGACGGTGTCATTCGGATCGCGGGAATCCCAATCTCTTATAGCCTGGAGTATTTGTTCATCAGGAAACCGTCTTTTTCTTCCAGGCTTTTTTCTACTCTTCGGTGGTCTGCTCTCGTTATTCTTGTTCGGATATTTCAGAACTGGGGGGCGAGGTACTACTGGCTCGTCGGGTGGTTGACATATATTATCGTTTCTCTGACTGACCACATAATCCTCGATTCGTTTTCTCTTCTGGTTTACTTGCATCGAGTCCTGACGCCGTTTCTCCACCTGGATTCGGACAGAGAAAACCAGACTCACAAAGGATGAAATGCATAATAATGCCATCACCCAGACTATCTCATATCCATACTTTTCTGTGACAATTGAATATATCCAATAGGCCAGAACGCTAAGAGTTATCCCAATCGCCAAGAGTAATACGCTAATCAATAATTTATGTTTTAACATTTTTCTCCTTTTTTATTGATTTCCGTACTCCCGGGCTAACTCGGCGTATTCTAGTTTGATATACAAAATCGGTATGGATGGATCTGGCGATATTCTACAGCTACAGATTGGTGTCCGGAATTACTTTTACAAATCCGTACACTATGTCGGACAGCTTCCAG
>JAHIZR010000068.1 GCA_018814465.1 bacterium
CTTTAAAGTCTGCCGGATAACGATGGTTCAGCACGCACAGATTCGGAGATTTCACTTTCTCATATCCTCGGTATTATTGAGTAAGTGCGCAATTTCATACACATTGTAATATGCGTGAGCCCGCTTTGATTATCAATATGTACCGGGTTAGCACCGATCCCCTATTCTCAATAATAATAATCTTCTGTAGTTTGGTACCCTAAACTACAGAGGACTGCTTTATAAGAAAAGCCCTTGCTGTATCAACAAGGGCGCAATCAGTGAGTAAGAACGGTTATTACTGACGCTTCAGTCTTTCGTACATAATATAGAACGGTGTCTCAAGGATTACCCAGCCCCATGCCAAGGTCAGGGCAGCGAGATTAAAGCGGTAGTCTATCAAGGATTCAGGTATTGCTCCCCGAAGCAGCGGCAGCAAACTGACAATCGCACCGAACGCTCCAATCGGCAGCATAACGCGTTTTCTTGGATTAGACAGCACATCAACAAACTCCTTTTTGATCTTCGCGATGATCGTACTGCGGATCACTACCATGAGAACGATTATAAACGTAGAGAAGTCCCATACCGTCCAAATCCTTGTAGTCGCGTCGATAATCCCTTTCATATCGGTTTTGCCGGTTAGATCAGGCAATGTTCCAATGAAGAAAGCAGATGCCAGCAAAATAACGACTACAGCAAGATCATACTTATTCCGAAACACTTGTGCCAAGACCGCAACCCAGATAAAAAAAAGAACTCCCTGCAATGCTGCCAGCCATCTAAAATCCCATCCTTGCAAAACATCGAAAGTTAAGAAGAGGTTAAACCACATATTGAAAAGCATGGGTATAAAAATGATACGGCCCATGTCCTTATAAAGAACAAGGGCCAAGCAATATCCTAAATAGTAGAATACTATATCCATGCCAGCTTATACAGCATTAATTAGGGGGCCAACCGAACTGATTGTATGTTTGACCACCTTGAATGCCGGTGCAGTTGGTGGCGCCTCCCGAATCCACCGCTCCCACGGTCCATTTCGCCCGGAGATAGTCCCAACTGCTACCATCCGCATCACTAAAAACCGCGCTGATTTGTGCTCCACTCAAAGTTACGGATGCGATTCCGGACGCAGCAGTCGCTTTGAATTCGTGATTCGTAATGGTTCCTCCCTTGTTCGTAATCAGATTCAATATGTTAGAGGTGCCGGATGTGATATATGTAAGATTGAATGTTACGTCCCTTCCGTTTCTTGTAAAATCCTCGAAAGTGGCTTCACCGGTCTGTTTACTACTCTCGTCCAAAGGTATTGCATAGTCTTTCTCTGCCATTGATGTTTCCTTTACTCTGTATTATGTTGTTTGCGGGATCGGTTCATCGCCTGTATTCTCTTTACCTATGCGGTGATCGATAATATGAATAAGCCGCATTGAAGTCGGGAGAAGTTCCGAACGAATCAAAGCCTGAAGCGCTCTGAGCTGTGTATCATCTGATGAATCCAGCAGTTTCATTGTACTATCCGCCAAGGCGGCAGTCTTTGCCATTAAGTCAGCGGAAAGCAAAGCCAGATTTTGTGAAGATTCAGTATCAGAAGCGGGATCGTTCAATGTCTCGAAATATTCATGAAGGATGCTATCCATCTCACCGCTATATCCGATTTCTCTGATAGCCGAACAGAGCTTCTCGAAATCATCAAGTCCAAACTTTGCATTTTCACATTTCGGATTCAATTCAGAGGCAAGCGTAGACAGTTTCATATCGAGCCGCCGCGCCACTTCGGAAAGAATACGTCGGGCTGTCAGGAATTCGTGAAGAACTTGACTAATCGCTTTACTCATAGTGTTCCTCTTTCTTATTATTGAGAACGCTACAATTACAGATTTGCTAAGGCAAGTACATTATTGAGCATCTCTTTTCAGCCATTATAACAAATAAAATACAATGAAATAGAATGGAATGCCATAAATCCCACGGAAGCTATGACCAATAATCTTAATACTCTGTAGTTAGTGGAGCAAACTACAGAGGCAATGCGGTACTGACTATTATTTGCTTCTACACCATATCTCAAGAATAGATTGACGCACCAAGTTACTCGGAATACTCCACTTACAAGCTGACAACCGGGGGCTGTGGCGAAGGAAGATTCCGGCCGGGATGCGCGCCTTCACGGAATTATTGTGGATAAGATATAGAGCGCTTAGCCCGGCTCGGCGGGAAAGATAGCTGAAGAGGTGATTAAGCCAATCTCGCGGGACTCATTTATTGATATGCTTTAGTCGTGCTTGAATGTGCAGAAGCTTAATTCTCTTTTTGGTGTAATCATTTTCTAAAGAAATCAGCCTATCGTGAATCTCCTTTTCATAGGAGTGCTTCTTTGAAGATTTCTCATAGAGTGAAATGTGTCTTAGGATTGTCTCATCCGTAAATAAACCCAATTTGGATTTACATGACTCGCATATAGTATAACCATGCAAGTCTGTACCTTCATTTCCGCATTGGAAACATAACGTTGTCTTATTCATTGCGAGATTCTCTATTTTTCCGGTGGGACGATGTCGTCGTAGATGCGGATGGCGGCGATTTTGCCGAAGGGGCCGATTTCGAAAACGGCGCAGCCGCACTGAGGGGGGATTTTCCGGTTGCCCCACCGCTCCAGATTGTATTCGATCACACAACGGTCGCCATCAAAGGTCTGTGCGCATTGAATGATCGGCAGACCGCCGTCAGCCAAGACTTTCGAAAAGCTCTTGCGCAGCGCGGCCGCACCCCGATGGGTCGCGCCGGCGGCTTCCTGAATGTAGGCGTCTTCCTCGAATTGTTCGAGCAGCGCTTCCAGATCGCCCGCGCGCAGCGCTTTCATATATTGTTCGATGATTTTCGGTTCGCTGAGATATTTGGCGGGGGGGAGCAGGGGAGGCCGCAGCTTGCGCTGACCGGAGAGCGGATAGGTGCTGTGATAGATGCGGATGACTTCAATCGTGTCGCTGACGATTTCGGCAATCAGAAGCGACGGAACTTCAACCGGCTTTCCGTTCACCGTGAAGTGCAGCAGGAACTCCGCGGCGGTGGTGTTGTCCATGACGGTCGTGGCTTGCGGCTCGATGCGGGCACGATACTTTTTCAGAATCTCCCGCTGCTGCTCGAACAGCGGTGTCAGAGCTTCCTTGCCCGAGAAACAGCCGAAGGTGGGACTGTCAATGGTAAAATTTTCAGCGGCTTTCTCAAACAGTGCTTCCCATTCTCCAGCCTGGATAAGTGAGTAATACTTCTGAATTCGACTTGAAGCGCGCATAACACAGTACCTGTGTGGGTTTTTGCGTCGGACCGTGCAGCCAACGGGGAAACGATCTATTATTAAATCAAGTTTTTTAATACCTGTTGTGAAATAAGATTCCGGCAGGGTCGGCGACCCCGCACGGCGACAGTGTGAAGTTGTTCGGCATTTAAGCCCTGCTCGGCGGAAAAAAAGCCAGCAAGCTGGGGGCTACGGCAGTTTGTCCGCGTCAAAGAGACTGTCCGGCAGTCCTTGATTTACACGGAGCTCTTTGATGACGAGTTCCATAGCGGGGCGCCATTGTTTTTTAATGACGGTGCGGCTGGGAATCGCGAAGTCGTCAAGGACATACCAGAGGTTCGTGTTCTCGACGACCGTGGGATTATGCTGTTCGTCCCAGGACTCGACGCGAATCATCATGTAGTATTCCTTGTCGATCCAGACTCGAGAATAGTTATAAGCCGGAGTCGGGATACTCTCGATGATCCAACAGTCGCGGTTGTGCATGATTTCGCTGCCGAGAATGACTGAATTTTCGGGCGGATCAATCCAGTATTCCACAGCTGGCGACTGAAACCTGCGTCCGCCGCCGCCCATGCGCACTTTTCCCTGCAGCGCATTGACCTGCCATTCGCTTTTGCCGTCGAAGAGTTCAATTACGGAAACCGGACCGTTGTTTCCATTGCTTGTGTCGGGATCGAGGGTTGTGGTTTCTTCCCGGACCAGCTCGCCGCGAGTCATTTTCGTGAAGAGAATTCCGGTGGTGTCATTGCCTGAGAAGATGGTCGCTTCGCGAATCATGAACATGTCACGAATGCTGTCCCGCAATGCCTGGTGATGTTCATGCGCTGATTTGAGTATGTCAGCCAATTCCTGCGGTGAAGCAGCAGTGAAAATCCCCGTAAGGAGCAGCAATGATATGATGATTCGCAAAGCGGTTACGACAATTGAAACGGTTGTGAGAGATTCTGGACGCCCGCCTGTAATAAATTAACTACAGTACAAGAGATATCGCGGCGGTGTCCGGAATGACAATCATTTAATACTCCGAAGCAAGACTACTCGGCTCCGCCTTCGCCGCCGAATTTCTTTTTCATTTCTTCGGCTTGCTTCATGATCGCGTCGAGATCAAGGTTCTGCATGTCCATCTCGGAGCCGCCGAGCAGTTCGGGATTGAAGAGATCGTCGGAAAGTCCGGTGTTGAACGTGAATTCATTGATGGTCGATGTCATCACTAATTTGTCATCGGAATAAACCTCGGTCAGGTAGGGAATCATGAATTCACCTTTAACCTTGCGGAAGTCCGAGTTGACAATCTTCGTGGTTTTGCCGCTCCGCTGTGAAAGGGTCTGCACATGCATGAAATCCTTTTTGTCGATCCATGTTTTCACAGGTTCCGCCGACTCCGGATCTTCATTCCACTCCACAATCCAGCAGTCGCGACCGTTCAGATTTTCCTCGCCGAGCATCTTCGCGTTGTCCGGGATATCCTTCCAATAGGCTTCCGCCATGCC
>JAHIZR010000500.1 GCA_018814465.1 bacterium
ACTCGGAAACGATACTCATGAAGAGCTGGAGGCAGCCGGGGAGGCGGGACCGGGATCGGCTTATTTAAGAATTTCGGACGGCTGTTCGCATGCCTGCGCGTTCTGTTCGATTCCGCAAATGCGGGGACTGTATCGAAGCGAGCCGATCGAGCGACTTGTAGCCCAAGCGAAAATCCTGGCTGAGCGCGGAATTCGGGAACTGATTCTCATCGGGCAGGAAACTACGAGTTACGGCGTCGATCTTTACCGGCGGCGACGCATTGCGGAGCTCTGCAATCGGCTAAGCGAGATCGAAGGAATTCACTGGATTCGGATGCTCTACGCGCATCCGCCGACCTGTCCACCGGATCTGATGAGGGCGCTGGCGCGCGTTCCGAAGCTCGCGCCCTATATTGATTTTCCGATTGAGCATGCGTCCGATCGCGTGCTGAAGCTGATGAACCGCAGGACGACTGCGCTGAAAATGCGGGAAGCGATAGCTGCATTCCGCAGCGAATTGCCCGACGCTTGCATTCGCACGACAATTCTTGTCGGTTTTCCGGGCGAGACGGATGAAGATTTCGAAGCACTATATAACTTCATGACCGAAGTTCAGTTCGAACGGGCCGGTGTGTTTACTTACTCTCCGCAACAGGGAACCACGGGCGCAACTCTGAGCAATCGAGTTGAACAGGGAATTGCGCTCGACCGGCTGGACCGCCTGATGAACTTACAGCGCGATATCATGCGGGAGAAACACAAGGCACGTATCGGCCGGTCGCTTGAAGTCCTGATCGAAAAACAGCACAAAGATATAAGCTGGGGCAGAAGCGCCTGGGATGCCCCCGGAATCGATGCGCGAGTGCGAATTCCGGGACGGTTCGTGCCGGGCACGATCGTTCGCGCAAGCGTTGTAAAGGCGTCAGCTTATCAATTAGATGCGATGGTGGATTCACATTCCGGGCTCAGTAATCAAGGTGACCTATGCGCTTTTTCGGAATTCTCATTACTTTCCTGATCATTGCGTTCATTGACGCGGCAGCGGCTCCGCGTGATCGTTTGGACGGCTATAATCCGGCCGGACAAGATGCGTCGCTCTCCGTCGGCAGAGGTCCGACCTTTCGATGCCAGGTGGGACAGCGACTGGGTGAAGGACCGGATTCACTGCGCGCTTATGTTGCCCTGTCGGTTCCGAATGACCACTTGACTTTCCTGCGATCCGAGCAGGGCGGCTATTTGGCGACCTTTGAATATACGGTTACCCTTTTTAAGGATGACGATCTCCTGCCGATCGAGCGCTATCGCGAGGTTGAAGTCCCTGTCGAAACATTCCGCCTGACCAACAGCCGGACTCAATACGCTTTCAATTCCGAGGAATTCGTCGTCGCGCCGGGAGATTACCGAATTCGCGTTCTGCTGAAGGATATGGAAACAAAACGTGAAACCCTCTGGCGCGGAGAGATCGTATTAGTTCGCAGCGATTCGCTCTTGGAGGTTTCCGATCTCTATTGGGTGTCGAAGGACGAACGGCTGGCGGAGTTAGGTATGCCCAGACTGGTCGAAAGCTTCTCGAAGGACGAGTCTCAGGTCAAGGCAAGAGTGGAATATTTCAGCGCGGGGAAAGAGCCGATGCGGCTGTTCTGGGCGGTCTTTGACGAAAAAGGAGATACCATCCGGCACCGCTTGTCAAAAATCGAATCTACGAACAACGTGCAGATAAACGAGTATACGGTGATGCTCGAAGGATTACCAGCCGCGTCCTACCAGCTCTATTTTGAGATTGACGGCAATGGCAGGCGTGAAACCAGAACCCGGGATTTCAGCGTGCATTTGCCCGGCATTCCTTCATCGATTAATGATTTGGGGCTTGCCATCCGGCAAGTAAAGTATATCGCCACCATCGAAGAAAACCGGCGGCTGCGCAATGCTTCCCTTCAGGATCGCGAGCGTTTATTCAAGGAATTCTGGAAAAAGCGCGATCCGAATCCCGAGACCGAAGAAAACGAATTGATGCAGGAATACTATTTCCGGATTGAGTATGCGAACGAGAATTACTCAACGCATCGCGCCGGCTGGGAAAGCGATCGTGGGAGAATTTATGCCTTGTATGGAGAACCGACACAGATCGAAAGGCATCCCTTCGAAGCCGGCTCCCGGCCCTATGAGATTTGGTTTTATAATAATATCAACCGGCAATTCGTGTTTGTGGACTATACAGGATTCGGGGACTATTCCCTGGTCAGCCCGCAGTGGGGATATTGATTCATGCTACTGCCTCGCGCATTACCGGCAAAGGGACTGATCGGGATTTGCTCACCGGCCGGACCGGTGAAACAGGACAAGCTCGAGCGCGCGGTGCGCAGGATTGAACGGAGCGGATACCGCGTTAAACTTGCTCCGAATGTATTCGGGAAACACGGGTATCTATCCGCCTCGGATGAGGAGAGGCTGAGCGATCTGCATCAGCTATTTCTTGATCCAGAAGTGGATGCCGTCTTCTGCTCGCGCGGCGGGTACGG
>JAHIZR010000501.1 GCA_018814465.1 bacterium
CGAGTTTTTGGAAGGATTTGATCCGATTGTCCAGACGCTGTTCGGAACGGGTTTTACTTGGTTCATGACCGCGCTCGGGGCGGCGGTGGTGTTCTTTGCCCGCGATCTGCCGCGCAAGGTGCTCGACGGCGCGCTGGGTTTCGCGGCGGGCGTCATGATTGCCGCCAGCTATTGGTCGCTGCTCGCTCCGGCCATCGAAATGGCGGAAGAAACCAGCTCGTTTCCGGCTTGGTTTCCGGCAGTGACCGGATTTCTGCTCGGCGGCGTATTCTTAAGATTGGTTGACTACGTGCTGCCGCATCTCCATCTGGGCGAACCGATAGAGAATGCCGAGGGTATCAAGACACACTGGAGACGATCGACACTGCTGGTACTGGCCATCACGCTGCACAACATTCCGGAAGGGCTCGCGGTCGGCGTCGCCTTCGGAGCCGCCGCGGCGGGTATGGAATCCTCTTCGCTGGCCGCTGCAGTTGCGCTGGCCTTGGGAATCGGCATTCAGAATCTGCCGGAAGGAACGGCGGTTTCGATTCCGCTGCGCCGCGCCGGTATGTCGCGGCTGAAGAGTTTCTGGTACGGCCAGCTCTCCGGGCTGCCGGAACCGATCGCCGGAGTTATCGGCGCGTACATCGTCGTTTCATCGCAGGCGATCTTGCCCTATGCGCTGGCCTTCGCCGCCGGAGCGATGATCTTCGTCGTCGCGGAAGAGGTGATCCCGGAGTCTCAAGCCGGCGGCAACGCCGACGTCGCGACCGGCGGAGTTATGATCGGTTTTGCCGTCATGATGCTGCTGGATGTCGCGTTGGGATGACAGAGTACGCATGTTCCGCGTTACTTTCATTATCGTCTTAGTCGGTTTGGCGGCCTATGCGGTCTATGCCTTCTACTACTACATGATTCAACGGTCGGTGATTTTCCCCCGGCACTTAGTGGAGCGGCCTGCTGACAGCGAACCTGTAATTGACGGGACACGGCTGTGGATCGAAACAACGCAGGGAAAGGTGGAAGCGTGGTATTTGCCATCCTATGTCTGTTATGAGGCAGGAGGAGAGCCTTTACTGATCTTCGCGCACGCCAATGCGGAGCTGATTGACTATTGGCCGCAGCATGTGACAAGCTTGCGCGAAATGGGAATCGGCGTGCTGTTAGTTGAATATCCCGGCTACGGCAGGTCGGAGGGCGAACCGTCTCAGGCAAGTCTGACCGAGACATTCGTCAAAGCCTACGACATGGTTACATCGTATGATGGCGTGGACGAAAATCGCGTGGCTGTGTTTGGTCGTTCGCTGGGCGGCGGAGTGGCTTGCGCGCTGGCGAAAGAGCGCAAGGTCAAGGCTATGATCCTGATGTCAACCTTCACCAGCATCAGAGATATGTCCAAGCAGTTTTTCTTTCCGAAATTCCTGATTCTTGATCCCTTCGACAACCTCTCAGTTGTGAGACAATTCGCGGGGAAGATTCTGGTTGTGCACGGGACGCGGGATGAAATCTTCCCTTATGAGATGGGCGTCGAACTGGCGAATGCCGCGCAGGATGGGAAGCTCATCACCTATGAGTACGGCCACAACGACTGCATCTATGATTGGAACGAGTTCTGGCGGGAGCAGGAGGGATTTTTGAGAGAGGCGGGAGTGCGGCACTGAAAATTGAAACGGGAAACTTGAAATTAGAAATTTGAAGCCTGAATAAGAACCCCCCTTTTATCCCCCCAAGCCAATCCTTCACTTCGTTCGAGGACGAGGCTTGGAGGGAAATAGCCGCGAATAGCGGATTGCTCAATCCTTAAAGATCAGGAACGCGCCGAAGGCGATGAAGGCAAAACCGGCGATGATCTTGAGCGTGATCTCTTCTTTTAAGTATAGGACCGAGAAAACGGCGAAAACCGAGAGCGTAATAACTTCCTGAATCGTCTTCAGCTGCGCGGCGGTGAATTGCCCGTGTCCCCAGCGATTCGCGGGAACTTGCAGGCAGTATTCGAAAAACGCGATGCCCCAGCTTGCTCCGATAGCGATCCAGATGGGCGACGACTTATAGCGCAGGTGGCCGTACCAGGCGAATGTCATAAAGACATTGGACAGAATCAGCAGCACGACGGTGGACATAGGGGGAAGGAGTTAAGCTTGATTCAGTAGCCGCCGTCTGTCGAGGGCATTCAGGCGGGCGATGGTCTTGTTGCGGATTTTCATTTCGGGGGAGCGGAGAACGTCGGTGTTGCCGTCGTGACGGCGATAGCGGTAGCAGACTTCATGCACGCGCCCGACTTCGTATTTCTCGCCGGCTTTCAGCACCAGATCGTAGTCCTCGCCGTATTGGCCCAGCTCTTTTTCATCGAAACCGCCCATTTCTAAGATCACCGAGCGATGCCAGCAGCGCAGCGCGCCCGCGCCGTCTCGGCGGAGAATATTGTTGCGGTTGTATTGTTCGTGCTTGATGACGCCGAACTCCGGCAAGACTTCCCCGGCTTCGTTCATCAGTTCATAATAGCTGATGGCCAGTCCCCAGGTCGGATGGGAATCCAGTGCGTCCACCATCTTCTGCATGGTATGGGGCAGATATTCGTCATCGCTGTCAAGCTGTGAAATATATTTCCCGCGCGCGAGCTTGACGCCCAGATTAAGCGCGAGCGCGATGACATTCTGATCGTTCTCGACGAGCCGAATCCGCGAGTCGTGTTCGGCATACTGCAGCACCATCTCCTGCGTGCCGTCGGTGGAACCGTTGTCCACAATGATATATTCCCAGTCAGTGAAGCTGTTGTTCTGCACCGATTGAATCGCCTTGCCGATAAAGCGGGCGCGATTGTAGACGGGAGTGATGACGGAGACTTTTACCCCCCCCTGCCCCCCCGCTGCTTGCGGAGGGGTGTAAAGAGTGTCTTGCACCCCCCTGAATGGAGGGGAGTTAGAAACATCACTCCCCCTATCCCCCCCGCAAGCAGGGGGGTGAGCAGAACGTTCTCCTTCGAGCCAGACGTGCTGCCGTTTCAGGAAGTTGTAGAAGACTTGTTCGATATGGGACTCCTCTTCCTTGTCCATGAACAGATAAGAAAAGCCGCCGAGCGCGCCGCGACCGGGGAAAAACAGCTTGCTTTTAAGCGCGGCAGTGTCTTTATTGCCGGGGGGCTCGGCAATCAAGGCTAAGCTTGCATCAATGTGACAGCGGCGCGAGAAGCTCTTGAGCAGGAGATCATAGAAGGCGGCGCGATGATGAATTTCATCCAGACCTCCGCTTTGGTTCAACCACTCACAGTTTACCGCCCACACCGGACCCCAGTCCTCGCGCTCCGTGATGTCACCGATGTCCTCGCGGGTTGTGTGCGGAATATCGCCAGTTTCACCGCGCACGGTGTAATTGCCGTAGAAGAAAACACAATCTGAATTCTCGGCAGCTTCAGTGAAGACAGCTTTCCAGTCGTCCGCAAGCTCCAGCAAGTCGGGCGGCAGGAAGATCAGCAGCTTTTCACTCGCGCGCTGCGCAGCTTCATTCACACAAGCCGCGAAGTTCCGCGGATTCGCCTGCAGTGCGCGCGGATCATTTTGAATTCCGGCAATGAAGAGGTCGGACTGCTTCAACGACTCGACCGGAAAAGTTTTCGGAAGTTGTCCGTCAGGGGCAACTGTCCAGCAACAAACGTTCATTCCATTCATCCCTAACACGAAAACACAGGCAATGATGCGAAGATTGATAATCTTCTGTTTACTGATATTTTTCTGTTCCACTGTTCACGCCAAGACCGTGGGGCTGGCGCTTTCCGGCGGCGGCGCGCGCGGCTTCGCTCACATCGGCGTGCTGAAAGCCTTTGAGGAGGCGGGCTTCGAACCGGATTTAATTGTCGGTTCCTCGATGGGCGCGGTCATCGGCGGTTTGTACGCGGCGGGCTACTCGACCCGCGAACTGGAATCCATCGCGCGCTCGGCTGACTGGTCGGAATTGTTCTTGGACCGCCCGCAGCGCCGCAATCTTTTTCTCGGACAGAAAGAAACTATCTCGCGGCATATCTTCAGCATGCGCTTTCGGGGCTGGGTGCCGGAGGTGCCGATGGCGCTCTCCAAAGGACAGCAGCTTTCGGAAATGCTCTTCGACTATGTTTATCACGCGCCCTATTCGGCTTGGCCGTCTTTCGACGATTTAAAGATACCCTTCCGCGCCGTGGCAACCGACATCTCACACGGCGAACCGGTGGTCTTTTCCCAAGGTGATCTCGCGGAAGCGATGCGCGCGTCCATTTCAATGCCGCTGGTCTTCACTCCCTACGAGATGAACGGACGGCAGTTGGTGGACGGCGGAGTAATTGAAAATGTGCCCGTGGAAATCACTCTGCAGCAGGGCGCCGATGTGGTAATCGCCGTGAACTTGAGTACCGGTATCACGCCGGAGCAGCGCGTCGATCTGCCGTGGGAACTTGCCGACCGGGTGACCACCATCATGCAGAAGCAAAGGATTTCAGAGTCACTGGGGCTGGCGAGTGTTGTAATCACTCCTGAAATCGGTTCGCACAGTTCAACAGACTTTACGAATGTTGATTCGCTTATTCAGGAGGGTTATCGAGCCGCGAAAGAACAAATCACCGCCGTGCTGGAAGCCGCCGACAAAAACAATGAGGTTCAAACCGAGCAGCCCTTCAGTTTTGCTTCGCAGGCAACGCTGAAAAAATTCTGGGACAATCTGCCTGAACGCGGACTGCCGCCTGAATCCTATTTCTATGAAGGGATTACCGCTCTTCCTGATTCACAGCTGATGTCGCTGCCGATGGGGAATGACGGACTGGGCAGACTGACTTGGATTCGACGGCAGTATCAGCAAAAGGGCATGTCACTCGCGCATGCCACCGAACTGGAGATGGGTTCCGACGGTGTGCTCTTTAGTCGTTGGGAAGAAGGCCGCATTCGCAGCATTCGCGTCAGCGGACTGCACCGCTTTCAATCCTGGGCGCTGCTGCGCGAATTCCCTTTGCAAAAAGGCGATATTTTCGATTATCGTCGGGCCAAGCGCGGCATCGGCAGGCTCTACGGCAACGATCAGTTTCAGTTTGTAACGCTTTCGGTATGGCCGGGGGACGACGGCCCTGATCTGACGATTCGCGTCCAGGAACGGCCTTCGCCGCAGCTGCGCTTCGGAGCCGGTTTTTCATCCGAGCGCAAAGGCCGCGGCTTCGTTGAATTCCTGCACGACAATATCGGAGCGGTGCGCGGACGGTTGGCGCTGTTCGGGAAATACGCGGAACGCGACGAACTCCTGCGCGCGCGCTGGACGGTGGACCGCCTGTTTCGAACCTATCTGACCAGCGACGCATCCCTTTACTGGTCGCGATATGAAAACTACTTCTACGACGGCCTGCATAAGCCGACGATGTTCTATTTCTTCGAACGGTCGGGAGCGGATTTCTGGGCGGGACAGGCGTTTCACCGCTGGGGACAACTTGCGGGCGGCATTCGCTATCAGGATATTCAAGGCGGCGGAGTTGACATCGAACCGGCCGCATCGGTGCTGTTTTTAGGGCTGCGCTCGCTCGTGGATACCAAGGACAGCTATCCCTTCCCGACCCGCGGCGTGAAATTTCATGCGCAGTATGATTACGGTGCGAAAGTCACTCGCGAGCGCCGCTTCAACCGCACGACTTTCATGGGCGACGCGCACCTGCCGATCACTCATCGCGTCGTCGCGCACGGTCGTCTGGATTGGGGCTGGAACGATTTCCGGCTGCCGTTGTGGGGCCAGTTCCCGCTGGGCGGACAATATGACATGCTGGGCTTACGGAATAGCGAACGCTACGGTAACAACAAAGTTTTCGGACTGGCGGAACTGCGCTACGACCTGTTGTCGCGATTTCTGGCGGATGCTTATGTCTCCGCGCTCTACACGCTGGGGGCGGTCAATGTGGACTCCGATCCCTTCCCGGCTTCCCGCGATTATCAGCATGCGGTCGGCGGCGCGTTCGCGCTCTCGACTTTCTTAGGTCCGATGACACTCACCGCCGCCGAACTGATGCCATCCCGTTTCGGCACCGGTCATTTTCAACTGTATCTGAATCTGGGGCATGAGTTTTAGTC
>JAHIZR010000069.1 GCA_018814465.1 bacterium
CTCAGCGCTAAGCCATTGGGACATTTGCTCTCGTGGGCGACCAGAACATTTGCGAAGGCTCCGTTCGGAACGGTTTTGCAGTTGGAGGCAGCAGGCGCTCACGTCGGACAGCCTGCTCATTACAGCATGTTCCTGCGGCACGAGGATGAGTACGAATTCACAGTCATTCCGACGGTTTCGATGATCAGGCAACTACTGGCCGGAACCGCGCGTAAGCCGGGGATTCACATGATGGGATTGCTGAGTGATCCGAAAACAATGCTGGCGGATATGGAACGCATGGGTGTTACTGTGGAAAAAGAACATTCTAATAATAACTAAAGGAAAGCAGGTTCACATAATGATTTTCTTGACAGTGCTATTGCTGAGTTGCGCGGTGTTCGCGCAGGAAGTAACCACGGAGCCGCTGTGGTATGAAGGCGAGACGCATCTGAAAAACGTGAGGCAATTAACGTTCGGCGGGGAAAACGCGGAAGCTTATTTCAATGTTGAAGGCACAGGCCTTATCTTTCAGTCCACGCGGGACGATTATCAGTGCGATCAGATTTTTACGATGGATCTGAACGGCGAAAACGTAAAGCTGGTCAGCACGGGCAAAGGCGCGACAACGTGTTCGTTTTATATTCCGGGAACCGATGAAGTGATCTGGTGCTCGACGCATGACCATGCTTCCGAATGCCCAAAGAAGCCGGATCGTTCGTTAGGCTATGTCTGGGGATTATCGGAGTTCGATGTCTACAAATCAAAAGCGGACGGATCGGATTTGCAGCGACTGACCGACACGCCCGGCTATGACGCGGAAGCGGCGGTCTCACCGGACGGCAAGGAGATTGTATGGACATCGGGCCGCGACGGAGATCTGGAACTTTACAAGATGAAAATCGATGGCTCCAATGTGCAGCGGTTGACTTGGACGGTGGGTTACGACGGCGGACCATTCTTCTCGCCGGACGGCAAGCATATTATTTATCGCGCGTTTCATCCGGCGAACCCCTATGAATTAGGTCAGTGGAATCATTTATGGGAGATGCAGGCGGTGTCTCCGGTGACGTTGGATTTGTGGATTATGGATATCGACGGCGGCAATCAGCGACAGATCACGCAGCTCGGTTCGGCGAGCTTTTGTCCCTACGTGCATCCTTCGGGGGAGTGGATAATCTTTACCACTAACTATGCGGACAGCAACGCGCAAGGGATGCCGAACTTCGATTTATTCCGCGTGCGACCCGATGGCTCCGATCTGGAACGGCTGACGTTCTCGCCCACGTTCGACGGCTTCCCGATGTGGTCCTATGACGGCAAGTATTTGGTCTGGTGCGGCAATCGCGGCGAACGCAGAGCACGCGGCGAGACGAATGTGTTTCTTGCGGAGTGGGTGGAGTGATAGAAAACTTGAAATGTGAAACCGGAAACCTGAAACCTGAAAAAATCCCCCGCCGGAATTGGCGGGGATTTTTTGTGATACTGTTCCGGCCGGGTTGCGCGAGCTTCGGGACACACGCATTATGGAAACACTCTCGCTGCTTAACCCGACTCGGCGAAAGGCAGCCCCCCCTACCCCCCCATTTGTCTTCGACTAAATGGGAGGAAGAAGAAATGATGTACCCTCGCTGATTTGGCGGGGGTTTTTTGTGTTCAGAAAGCGGTCGAAGAATTGCTCATAAGTGCTCGATTTTGAGTTATGGTAACCGACCCCCCTATTATCCCCCCAAAGGAAAGACCGTTTTGGGGGGATTCTTTGGTTGAGCATGATATGAGAAGAGATATAGCAAATGTGATCCTTGCCGAGCGGCAGAAGTTGCCGGAGAGCTCGAAGTTTCCTGCAAGTTTGGCTCGTAAGTGTCTGATTATTCTATATGGCACGGCCCTTGCTCATATGCTACCCGTAGCAAACTTCATAAAATCATGCAAAAATTGCTTAAAACATTATCAATTCTGATTTTAGCTGTAGCGGTGCAGGCGCAAACCTGGCCCTCGGGTGCGATTGTTGATCCGGCGGTCGGAGCACCCCCTCCCGCCGAGGGCGAACTCTTCATCTCCGCTTCAACTGCAAGTTTGTCCAATGACCACTGGAAAGACGGCAAAAATCGCTTCGAATTGGGCATCGGTTTGGGCAAAGGATTAGGGCTTCTGGCTTCGACTTCGACCCGCGACCTGTCCGGCTTCGGAGCGTTCCAGCAAGGCATTGAGGATACCCGCGTCGGTTTAGCCGTCTGGCCGCTGGATGTGTTCAACAGTAAGGTTCGCCTCGGTCTAAACACCAATTTGATTCTCCCGACGGGCTACCGCACACAGGAAGCCTATTACGATTCATCAACCCAGAGCACAGCGCTGCTGCCTTCCTTTACAAATGATCAGACAGCCGGAGAGATCCTGCCGGGAATGGTCTGGACTCCGGGCAAGGCGGCATCACTGAATGTTTTCGGCGGCCTGTTCAGCACTTCAGACAAGGTTGAACAGGCTTTCCGCTGGGGCATGGGCATGAAACTGAATCCCTTCGGCGAGCGCGTAACCGCGGAGTTGGGCTATAGTCAATCCATTATTCGCGCGGGAAGCTATCCCGAGACGGAAGTTCTAAGCGCGGGACTCGATATCGGTTTGAATTGGGGCTTGAGTATCAAACCGGGATTCTGGGCGGAATTAGAAGACGATCCGATGGTTGGCATGGGCATCGGATTCAGCTTTACTTCCAGATTGCCGAAATCGGTTTTCCCGCCGAAGGCTCCGCCGCCAGTGCCGGTGCACCGCAATGGAATCGTGATGGTGGCACCGCCGCGCAGCGACCTGCCAATCGCGGGAATCGAAGAACTTTGGAAAGAACTGCGGCAGCAAGTGCAGCCCTCCTTTGATAACGTTATCGAACTGGAATCGCTCGATCTACCGGGTCTGCCCTATAATGATACGGAGCGCACCCGGTTCTGGAATTCCATGAATGCCATCGCCGCCGCCAATCCGAATGCACAGTGGCTGTTGGTTACTCACGTGGAAAGCGAAGCCGTGAACCGGATCGCCGGACTATCGATTCCTTTAATGGTGACTCAACCCACTTGGGAAGCGGCCTGCCGGCTGCGTTTTCAGTTAGTAGATCTGTTCGCCATGAAAAGCTACGGCGAACAAATCGTGGAAGTCACAGCCGTTCGCAAAGACGGCATCCGGCTGCCGATTTTCACCCCGGTGGAAAAGGATGTGCTGAGCACGGATGACAGCCGCGAACTGACGTTTCAGGCCTATCGCAACGCAGGCCGGGAAATCTCCCTGCTGCTGCCGGAGTATACGAAATGATCGCGCGAAGCTTTTTAATGATCAGCCTTGCCGGACTACTAATTTGGAGCTGCACATCGCCGACGGACAGCAACGACGAGCCGGAACCAATTGTGTCGAGCTCGCTGACCATCGAAGCGCAGCCGGCAGCGATTCCGGCGGACGGAATGAGCAAGATGGTGATACTTGCCGAATACCGATTGAACGGCGAAGCCGCTCCGGATTCGACGCGCATCATTCTGCTGAATACCGTCGGGACGCTGGGCCACGGAGAAGTCTATACACAGGATGGTATTGCCATCGATACACTGACTTCCGATACGGTGGTTACGCTGGGAATGGTGTTCGCAATCGCCTCCGGAGTCAGAGACTCAGTTGAAATCGCCTTTGAACCGGTAACTCAATAATCAAACAGTAAGCAACCTATGGTCACGTTTGTCGCACGTCTGCTTTCAGCCATTGCATTAATCATCAGTTTCTATTTGATCTCGGGCTGCGACAGCGGCGGTTCAACCGGTCCGGGCACGGGACCGAACGGAGACGACTTGGTTCTTTCGCAGTGCGAAGTTGTCGAGATCGACAATATGATGCATGTGCGGTGGACCGCCAACCGGGCGACACAGGGGACGTTTCGCTATGGACAGAGCACGCTGGTACAGATGACCAACGATCCGGATTTCGAAGTCGAACATGAGATAATTTTGGTCGGCCTCGTATTCGATGTCAACTATATATATAGACTGACTGTCAATGATCAGTTAGGAAATACGGCAGAGTGCGAAGGGGATTTCCGCACACCGGTGAAGGCCACACCTGAGCCGTATATCTCCAATCTGCAGGTGACCGACATCACGGAAGAACAGGCAAAGGTCAGTTGGATTACCGACGAACTGGCGACAACGATTCTCTATTATGGAGCGGGAAGCACCAGTGATTCGATTGTGATTTCGAGTTTTGATTTCGAGCACGAAGTCATTTTAAGCGGATTGAATTCGGCAACCGATTACAGCATCCGACCGGAAGCGGTGGATCTGGATGGGTTGCGGGGCATCGGAACGGAAACGTCGTTTACGACCGCGACATTGCTGAGATTATGGTTCGATGACAAGACGATCGCAGTCGGAGAAACCTCGGATGTCGCGATTCATTTGGAGGGAGCCGTCGATCTGGGCGCATTGCAGTATCGCCTGCAGTTCGAGGATACACTGAATACTCACAGCGGCAACGGAGCGGTCAAGATTCTTGATTTGCGGTATGGCCCTTTCACAGCGCCGGACATCGCTCCCTTGTTCTTTCAGGAAATCCGCAACAGCCAGCGCTATGTCGAAAACGAAATGGCCTGGACGATGTACTATAACGGAAATACGCGCATCGGGACGGCGGCGAACGGCGGCGGCACGATCGCGATTTTGACAATAAGAGGCATCAAAGCAGGCGCGTTGCCGTCGGAGTTCGACGAGGACGTAACCTTCGGACTCGATATGTTTTCGGTTCAGAGAGCCTGCAGCCTGCGAACCGGAATCATTACCGTCACCCAATAAGGGGAGTGATAAACGATATGCACAAGAACAATAACAAATTCTCATCATATATCCGGGCGAAATTGCCCGACAATACCGGAGTGAAAATCATGTTCCTTCGCAACAGCTTTATTATGCTGACGACACTGCTGATGGTCGCCATCGGCTTTGGACAAACGGCTCCTGATTACCGCTCAATCGTTGAGTGGAACGGGCCGTACTTCCATGTGCGTCACGGCTTAAACACGGCAGGCGACTACATTGATTATCAGGTCAATGATCCGCTGCCGCAGTACAGTTCACCCTTCTCCTCGCCCACCGCGGTATCTTTGTTCGGGACGGCTTCGACCATGACGATCTTCGTCGTGGATCACGATCAGAATCGTGTGCAGGTCTTCTCGGGCAATATCGATTGGGTTATCGAGGATCTGGCTTACTTTGAACCGCCGATCCAAGGCTTGTTCGGCGGCGATGAAATCATGTTCAGCCAGGGCGGTATCGTGCCGGGCAGCGAACGTATCATCGTGAACGGAGACTTGCTGGACCGTGTCAACGACGTAACGGGATACAGCCCCAATGACAACGTCTATTCGATTGTCTATACGGGAACCCCGGGTGTTGGCGGTGTGGTCACTCTTCCGACGGGACGCGCACTTGACGTCGACGACCGGGTACAGGTTGAGTATGCATACTCGACGTCGCCGGCTTCCGCAGGCGTTGGCGATATCGACTACATCCTTTCGGCTACAACTCCGACCGATATTCCGCTCCAGATGACGCATGCGACTTCATCGCAGGATCCGAATATGAACGATCTGACCAGCATCGCGACCCGCTCCTCAGCCAGAGGCGGTCGCGTTGCCGATGTCTATCTGGTCAACGCACTGTCCAACGCGAACGGCAGTTTAGCCAGCTATGACCTGACAAATATTTCAGGCACCGGTCAGTTCTCTTGGGTGGATACCTATCCGGGCTATATGCTTCGTCCCTACGATGTGGAAATCGTTACGCTGGCGGCTAACGTGGATGCTACAGTTGGCGACGGCGCTTTCACGGGAGTGAACACGACTCAAGTTACCGAGTCTATCATTAACCAGAATACTTATCTGGCGCATGATTATCTGGTGACATTCTCGTTCGATACATCCTATTCCATGAATGCGGCAGTAACGGATGACAACGAGGAAGTCGATCTGGCCTACAGCGTGGCGACCGGCCGTCTGCATATGGTATTCACCGAAGACGGTACGGTTGGTAAGAGCATGCAGCACAGCTACAGCGACGATCTCGGCCAAAGCTGGTCGACGCCGCAATCGCTTTCTCCGGCAACGCATACCGGAGCCAGCGACCGTCCGCGCATCGCGATTGAGGCCTCGGGCAAGATTCACGCAGTTTGGGAATCCGTCTTAGGACAACGCAATCTCTATCACTGCGAATCCACCGACGGCGGTTTAACCTGGAGCGTGGCGGAAGATATTTCTGCCGACATCGTTCCGGGAACGGAATCCGCCGCGGCCTATGCTAATTTGGTTGTTGATGCTGATGATAACGTGCATTTAGTTTACGCAGGTGATGAGAACTTATATCACGCGATTTATACCGGTGGTTCATGGAGTTCGTCTACGTTAGTGGCTTCCGGCACCGCCCCCGGCAACTTCTGCGCACCGCATGCGGTGTCGGACGGCGGAACCGGCTTGTTTGTCGCGTTTGTCTCTGATGTTACCGCACCGGCGGATATCAGCTTTATCCTCTATAACGGAACGGTCTGGGGCAGCAACGACGGCGGTCTGTTCGGCGGCGGCACAACCGACGAAGTGACGTCTGATGCAGGTGTTGCCAACGTCAGCGGTCTTACTATCGGCGAAACCATTCCGCTGCCGCAGATCTGCGTAACCGGCGATTCCATCTGGGTTTTCTGGATTGGCGATGGTACGGAAGTCTATGGTGTGGACGACGCCGAGATTCGCTACAATCTGATTTCAGCGCTTGACGGTGACTTCACCACCGGTGCCGGAACCATTATTAATACAGGCGGTTCCACGGCTCCGGCTCCCTTTGCTGTGACCGTGGGTGCGAACAGAGATATCCATATTGCCTATCCGGTCTATGGCGGCGGCGCGGGACCGAATCAGGAAGCTTTGAACTATAAGATTTTCGATTATTCGGCGGGTGTATTCGTTCCCGGTGCCGCGGCAGTCGGCCGCGAAATCTTCGAAGGCGGGGTGGCTAATCAATCCGCCCAGTATCCGCGTCTGATTACTCCCATCGTAGCTGGGCAGACGGTGCCGATGCTGGCTTGTGCGAAGAACTATCCGGGTGCCGGCATGGGTTCCGGATCGTTTAATGCAACCTTCAAAATCATTGACGGTGTCGTGACGATAACCGATCAGACCGATCAGTCCGTCATCAATAATTTCCGGGTTTGGACAACGGGTATCACAGATTTATCCGCGATTCCGGGCTTAAGCTTTACTATCACCAACACCTCTTCGGCGATTTCCAGTACGGATGATGTCGACGCGACCGAATTTAATCTCGGCGACTCGTTCGTACTTGATGCGACGCCGGGGCAAAAGAACGACCTGCTCTTTATTTCGGATTCCGATGAGCATAAAGTAAAAGTGATTCGTGCTTACGGTAATATCGATAACTGGGCGGGCGGCGACATGCGTTGGGATATTCCCGGCAAGTCGGATTATTCGCCGGGACAAACCTATGTGCTTGCCACAACGGGTGACGTTGGATCCTATACCGTTTGGGCCAGTCAGGACTCTGCCGCATGGACAGAAGTTCAGGATCTGAGCATCGCAGGCGCTAACGACCGGTACTACGAACTTGATCGCTTCACGAAAGAGCTTCGCTTCGGTGATAACGTTCACGGCGCAATCCCGGATTCGCTGGCGTTTATTCGTGTACGCTATGAAGAATCCGTCGATCAGTCGGAATTCGGCGACGGCGGACAGAATTTGGGCGAGCTGAGTTATCCGCGCGGTTTGGCCGTAGCCTGGAATAATCATCTCGGACATTATGATGTCTATGTCTGCGATACCGGCAATGACCGCCTGCAAAAATTCGCCTATGACGAAGACACTACCGTTGATCCGAATAACTGGGGCACGCCGATCTGTACATGGAACGAGGTGACTGATGACACTGATCTGCTGCGCGATCCGCAGGATATTGAAGTAGTCACCTATCAAAACGAAGTCTATCTTGTCGTAACCGATGCGGCGAATAACCGGATCGTCATCTACAAGGATACCGAAGCCTCGGCAGCAGGCGGCACTACTTCACCCGAATTCTTTGCCGAAACGGGCGAAGTCGGAACACTACTTGATGAGTGGATCGATCTGCGCGGCTGTGCTGTGGTTCCGGAAGACAGCGGGCTCGTGATTCTGGCAGCTGACGGTGACCGTGATATCATTCAAAAGATTATGAGCCGCGACTGGCTGACCTCGTCCGATGAGGACACTTCCGGTTCGTCTTCCGGCTCTTCTGACTTTACGCTCTCGTTGCGTGATGAACTGGACGATGACACACACCTGCTTCTGCAGCCGGGCGTCCGCCGCACAATCCGTATGAATCTGTCGGCTCTGGATTCACTGGTTGCACTGAATGTACAGTGTGCCTTTGATACCAGCATGATTACAATCATCAGTATCAATGAAGGCAACCTGTGGAACGGCGAAAGTTTTACCTCCAAGCCGTTCTTCTCAACTATTGATAATACGCTCGGCAGCTTCCAGATCAGCACATCGATGGTGGGCGATGGCGATGGCTTGTCAACGGCAGGAACCCGCATCGTGGCCACGATTGTCGTGGAGGCGAAAGCATCGCTCGTGATTCCATCGGAAGGAACGATTACCTATTCTTCGACTGAAATGCGCGATTCGCAGAATATGATTCTGACGCTGGCGGTAGAGACCACAATGACACTGCACGGCGGCTATCTGGCCGATATCGCCGCGGACGGCGGATCGCCGGGAAACATACCGCATATGGTTCCCGAACCGGACGGCAAGATCAATTTCGCCGATGTCAATATCTTTACGCAGGGCTGGAACGGCAACGGCATCATCTTCGATCCACTGGCGGATATCGGTCCCTATGAAGGCACGACCGTTCCCGATCTGGTTTCTTTCCCCGATGGTGAAATGAACGCCATGGACCTGCTGGCTCTGCAGACCATGTACGATTGGTATGCCGCCAACAGCAGTGTAACGCTTTCCGCGCCGGATAACGGTCCGACCAGAAACGGTGCCACGCTGGATGAAAACGGCATCATTGCGGTTGAAGCCCGTCAGAACGCGAACGGCTGGACGTTTACGCTCAACGCGCGCGATATTCGGAATCTGATGACCGCTCATCTCTATCTCGAGTTCGATGGAAACGCCGTTATTACTTCGGTCACTGAAGGCGGCTTCCTGCGCAACGGCGGCAACGCGCTGTTCCTGCACACGGAACGCGGCAATGTCACCGATATTTCGATGGGCCGTCTGAATCCGGAAGATCCGTCCGTGAGCGGTGACGGCATGCTGGCGACGATCGAAGTCGTTTCCAGTTCACAGGTGCCGACTCTGCGGCTGGTCTATGACTTGCGCAGTCCCGGCAACGGTGTGATTGACGCGGGTGACATCGTGGATGCGCCGGTGACGGCAATGCCGCTGCGGTTCTCACTGGAACCCGCTTACCCGAATCCGTTCAACGCGACGACGAACTTCACGCTGAATATCGCCGAGCTGGCAAATGTCAAGCTGGTCGTGTTCAACCTGCTCGGACAGGAAGTCGCGACGGTTCTGAACCGCGAGTTAACGGCCGGACAGCATCGCGTGCTGTGGGAAGCCCGCGCCGATAACGGCACCGCGCTCGTCTCCGGCGTCTACTTCGTGCAGATGGAGACCGTCGGCCATGTTGATGTGCAGAAGATTGTATTGCTAAGATAACTTGTGCGGGATGGACGCATAACAATTAAGCGGCGGCCTCGAATGAGACCGCCGCTTTGGTTTTGCGGGAGGCCGGGAAATTATTTTACTACAATAAGTTTCTTGATAGCTGAACTCGTGCCAGTAGTGCCCTTAACTAAATACATTCCCGTTGGCAACATGGATACGTCGTATTCGAGCTGCGTGCTGATGGCTTGTTTCAATTGAAAAAAATCGATCCTTTGACCGAGTAAGTTGTAGACGCCAATGTCGACAACTTGACCGTAGGCCGGAACCTCAATTTTGAGTGTTACCATGGAATTGACAGGATTGGGGAAGAGTGAGATCTGAAGTTTGTCCGGTATAAACGGCTGAGTATAATCCACCGGCGTAACAAAACTCGTGTCGCCGGAAATAATCACGGCTTTACCGCGCTCACCTTCTGTGCTCGAATCGTATCCTCCAATCGCAAGGTCATCCACTCCATCACCGTTAATATCACCTATTCCTTCCGCGTTCGTGATGGCAAAGATATTCAATGGTGCTGTTCGACCATAGAAATCAAAAGCAGAATTCGAGCCCATCCAGCGACCGCCCAAATAGAGGCTGAGCTTCCCCCACCAGGCACACCACGGTGAAATCGCGACAAGATCATCATAGCCATCGTTATTGAAGTCGCCAGCAGAAGACAAGAAGTGTGCTGATGATGTACATCCCTCGAACGCGAGCTGAAAACCAGGTTCCGGCGACATTTGTGATGAACCCCAATAGATATCTATTACTTCACCCCGACCGACAAGTATGTCAGAGCAGCCGTCTCGGTTTAGGTCAGGTTCTATTGTGGCGGGAAAGATATCATGTTCTGGCCATTCATAGTCCGCTAAAGTGTCAGGCTCCAAGCTCCCGAGGTAAATATAGGCCGTTGCTGGGAAGTCACTCGTGCGGCTCACAAAATCAGATGCGCCATCAGCGTTGATGTCACCAAATGCCACTGGAAATGACGACTGGGAACCTACAGCAACACTATGAATGATCCAGTCAGGTTCACTATCCATCGTTTGCCCACCATATAGGATTTCACCATAGTCCAAGGGAATCTGATGGTAGATGAATAGATCATCATAGCCATCTCCATTGAAATCCAATCGCTCTCCTGAATTGCCAGTGAAAGGAAAAACACGATGTTCTCCTAAAAGCGAGAATGAAAAGTCCACTTCTTCATCCGCATCCGGCCCTCCGAAGTAGATTTCATAGGTGCGAGAATACATTGCCCCGCCCAACGGTTTAAAAGCGATATACCAGTCCGTGAATCCATCCCCGTTCAAATCACCGCAAGTGAAACCGTAAAAATACTCCATCATCCGGTCGGGATCCAGAATCCAAGTTTGATAGGGATTCGGGTCGGGAGGATTGCCGCCGTGGAAGAACTCCAGCACAGCATGATTCGGGGGATCAGGCGGCCAATCGCCGGTTCCCAGCACGGCCCAATCGGCATAGCCGTCCTCATTCTGGTCCCCCAG
>JAHIZR010000502.1 GCA_018814465.1 bacterium
AATAATCCATGACCAGCATACAATCATCCTCCTTCTACTCCGACCTCGCGTGGGCGTTTCGCATGATCAGCCCGCCCGAAGAGTATGAGCAAGAAAGCAAAGCCCTCTTCGAATGGATGGAGCAGTACGCGGAGATCCCCGTTCGCTCCCTGCTGCATCTGGGGTGCGGCGCGGGACATCATGACTACACGCTGAAAAAATCGCTGCAAATCACAGGCGTGGACTTGAGCGACTCCATGCTGAAGCTGGCGACCGACCTGAATCCCGACGTCGACTATCATCAAGGCGACATGCGCAGCGTGCGGCTGAATAAACAGTTTGATGCGGTGACGATTTTTGACTCAGTGGGCTATCTGACGAGTGAAAGGGATCTGAAGCTGGCCGTCGCCACCGCCAAAGAGCATCTGTGCGAGGGCGGCGTCCTCCTGATGATGCCCGACGAGACCAGCGAAACCTTTATTCAAAACAGCACGTCAACCATCACCGCTGACGACGAAGCCGTCCAGCTCGCCTTCATCGAAAACTACTTCGATCCCGATCCGGACGATTCAACTTATGAGGGAACCATGCTGTTCCTCATACGCAGAAACGGCCAACTGACGATCCGCAACGAAACACACACCCTCGGTCTGTTTCCGATCTCAGTCTGGCGGCGCGTCATCGAGGAAGCCGGGCTGTCCTATGCCACGGAAATCTATGACGACCCGGATACCGCGCGCGGCTACCGGGTGTTTATCGGAGTGAAGAATCGCTGAATTGTGAAAGACACCTATACAAAATAGAAATGATACTATCATGTCAGAACATTTCTCACTGAAAAAACACATCGACTATTCGACCGACTCTATCGTCTCGAAAATCGTACTGAAGAAAGAGGCGGGGACGGTTACTTTGTTCGCCTTCGATAAAGACCAGGAACTCTCCGAACACACCGCGCCCTTCGATGCAGTTGTGCAGATCATCGCGGGCGAAGCGCATTTTATCATTGACGGCGAAAGCAAAGATGTCAAGGAAGGCGAGCTGATTATCATGCCCGCCGGCGCTCCCCATTCCGTCAAAGCCGAGCACCGCTTCAAAATGCTGCTCACGATGATCAAGTCGGAATCGGATCACCGAGCGGATTAAGCGAGTCCTTCAAGGTCGTCATTCTGGACACCGGCTGCGACACACTTACTACTGACGGTCTCCGACCGTCGGACATAGCCGGGCGTCCAGAATCTCAATCCGTATAAGCAACCCGGCCGCAATAAAACTCCGGTGGGTCCCAGAGGAAACTTATGCATAAGCTATTTGTACTTTTTCTGAGTATCATGCTTTCCGGTGCTTGCGTGCTTGCATGGGAAACGCCCAAGGATGACGACAGATTATACTACTGGTGCATGGGCGGCTTCGGCACGACCGCGCAGGAATGGTCGAAAATCGGTACCGCCGCCGGCATGGAAATCGGAGTGCAGTCACACGCGCATATTTTCCTCTTCCGCTGGAATCAGAATAATGAGGCCGATCCCGGCACGGTCGGCGAGGAAGCCTATGACCTGCACCGCACGCCCGAAGAGGATATTAACGAAGTGGGCTTGCTCTACGGACGCGGCTGGCGCAACGATCTCTTTGTGCTGTCGGCCGCCGCCGGTGTAACCTATATCTCAGGTATGCGGCGCGGCGACCTGATTCAGCAGACAACTCAGGTTCATTACGACGGCGGTACCGTCATCGAGAAGTACGAAGAGCGACCCTTTGAAACCGTCGGCCTGCCCGTGATTGTGCAGATTTCTTTTCAGGCGCTCGAAGTCTTCGGATTCGCGGTGGAACTGTTCGGCAACGCCAATCCCGAACGATCCTATATGGGAGCCTTGCTGGGAATCCAGTTCGGACACCTGCGATAGCAGCCCCGCAAGTTGTCATAAACTGTCATTCCGGAAATCCATCCAGTCTTCGCAGATGGATTATCCGGAATCCCGACCGCTTTACTCGCTGAGCCGGGCTAAGCACAGAAATCGCTCTGCATGCGTAAATCGGTAAAAGTGCGCAACCCGACCGGAACAGAACGAACCGCCGAGCAGGGTTTAAGCGCCGAACAGCTTTCAGCTCACCAATGTCTATGAGGCGCGGTACCCTGCCGGAATCCGTAGGCATATTGATTCTTGTTCCTCAAGTCCTTATATTAACAGCAATC
>JAHIZR010000070.1 GCA_018814465.1 bacterium
CTGTTCTGACTATTGTGACACTCGATACAACTCACGCTTTGCTCTTTCGGCGCGACCATGTGATTCACCGGCCAGTACATTTCCGTATTGGCAAAACCGTACTCGCCGCTGTAAGGAAGGTCGATTTCTTTCATTCCCTCCTCCGCCGCGCGCTGCCAGTTGAATTCCTTCCAGAACCCGCCGTCGCCTGCCGCCGTCGAGACCGTCTTCGGCTGGATCAGGTAATCGTATTTCGTATCGTAGATCTGCTTGGTTCGATGGACTTTCACCGGAATGATTCTCGACTCGGGATCAGCATAGGAACCATGCAAGCTGTTGATCTGCAAGGTATCACCCGGATCGAAAGTATCACCGATCAGATAGTGTGAAGCCCGTCCATTGAAAAATGCATATTCCGGCTGTACGTTTTTGCCCCAGACAAACGACCCTTTCGTCGACAAATAGACATGCGATCCTGTCGAGTCATCTTCATGATAGGGCTCGCCGTCCTTCAGCTTGCCCGCCGTCGACCAGTCCCAGTAAAGCTTTGTCGGATTCTCCTTCGCATAAGTCGGAATATGACAAGTCTGACAGGCGACTTTCAGAGTATGCTGATTCAGAATATCATCCGCATGCGGCAGTTCGGTATGACAAGTTTCGCACATCACGCGGTCGCGATTCATTGACGACACGGAATACGATTTGCCCAGCATCTGATGCTTCTCCGCCGTATGGCAATCGACGCACTGCATATCCGCGCCGTCGATTCCCATATGCACATCCACATCCCGCGTCGTTTCCAGCAGCGCGACATCCAGATCGCCGTGCTTCACATTATTCCCGCCGCCGCCGAAAAAATGACAGGTTCCGCAGTTATCCCGCTTCGGTCTGCCAACCTGCTGCGCGACCAGATTCAGATCCACCGATGGATCCGGCATTCCGGCTCCGCCGTCTTCCTTGATATAGGCCCCGCTGTTGTCATGGCAGGCCAGACAATCGACATTGTTGGGATTTTCGAAATCGAAATCCGTATCCGCATAGCCATAACCGATATGACAGCGGTTACAGACCTGTTCGTTTCCGGAGATCCCGACACAGAAATTGTTCAGGATATTCTTCTTTCCGACCGAACGAATCCCCAGCCCTTCGATATACTCCAGCCGCTCCCAGTTCCAGTGCGAAGACGCCATGACTTCCTTGTGCCGCTCTGTATGGCACGAAATACAAGCCTCTGTAACTTCCTGCGGCGCGTCGAACTCCTGTTTTAGGATCTCAAACTTAGAGTGATCCGCGGAGGGTGAGGGCTGTTCGAGTCGGCTTGCCTTTAGCCGCTCTAGTGGAGTACTCTCCACTGTTCGCATTTTCAATCCACTGATCACAAGACTAAGCACAAAACCAAATACCGCAAGGATCAGAAATATCCTCTTCATTACCTCTTACCTACAATGCAACTATATTGTTATAATAAAGATATTCTTAACTCGCCGAGCCGGGCTAAGCAGCGATTCGGTTTTTATAGTGCCAAGATCGAGATGCTCGCGCAACCCGGCCGGAACTTCAATTCGCCAGCTTGTCCAGATATTGACGCAGCGTATTTAACTGCATCAGCCCCACCTGCTGATCCATAATTCTGCCGTTCTTAATGAACACTAAAGTCGGGATACTGCGAATCTTGAACATCTGCGCCGTCTTGGGATTCTCCGCCACATTCAGCTTGAATATATTCACCCGGCCCGCATACTCGGGAACGACATCCCTGAGTAATCCGCCCATCACCTGACAGGGCGCGCAGGTTGGCGACCAGAAGTCCACGAGTGCCGGAAGTTCCGACTTCAGCACATCCGCCTCGAAATTCTCATCCGAGGTTTCCAGCGGTTTGTTGGTTTTCGATCCCGCAGCAAAGAGACTCTTCAGAATACTCATATTACTTCCTTTCAGCTTCCATGCACCAGCGGTAATCCCGCTGCTTGCCATTCCACTATTCCTTCACCCAGCCGGATCGCCTTATAGCCTTTGCTTTGCAGCAGCTTGATTGCCTCGCTCGCCATTAAGCAATAAGGTCCTCGGCAGTATGCCACCACCTGACGATGCTTCGGCAGCTCTTTCAAATAACTCTTCAACTTCGGCAGAGGCACCGAGATCGCATGCGGCAGATGTGCTGCCCGGAATTCGTCCTCCGGTCTTACATCCAGTACGGTCACGGCGCCCGCCTTGGCCAGCTTGATCAATTGCCTACGGTCAACCGGCTCCATCCGTTCTTCTCCGGGATAAAGCTCATCCACAATCTTTTCCACATCCGCCAATTGCCGTTCCGCAAGCTCGCGCAGTCCACAATAGAGTTCAACCACCTCTTGGTTGGCTAAATGATAAAAATTGTGGACGCCTTCTTTCCTTGATTCGACCAGTCCGGCTGCTTTCAGGATCAGTAGATGGCGCGAGGTATTCGCCACACTCATCCCGCTGTTACTCGCCAGAGTCTCCACATCCTTCTCACATTGACTCAGCAAGTCAAGCAACTCCAATCGCTTAGAGCTGGACATCGCCTGCCCGATCCGGGCAAACTGCTCAAAGAGCCTGTCCTTGATTTCGCGTCGCTGACTCATATTCGTATTCTCAATTGTTCAAGTGATTACTTGAATATACAAAATCTTTCCCCGGAATGCAAGGAATCTCTTGCCTCTCCCTTTTTATTGTTTACTTAATTAGTCCTATTCTATCTGCTGTTTATACAAAATAAAAGGGTCAGTCATGACAACTGACCCTCTGCATACCTCTAATACATGGAGAGGAACGACTCCCCTCTAATGGCACCTATACCTGAAAATACTTCTCCGGCATCGCATTGCAGATCGGACATTTCTTCGTCGGTTTGCCAAATTCAATGTGACCACAGTTTGGACAAAGATAAATCTCTGATACATCAAGGTCGACACCCTTTTTCGCAACTTCTAAAGCCATCTTATAGAGCTTCGCGTGAAGTTCTTCGGCTGCCACGGCATATCCGAACATCTTCTTCGCTTTATGATCGTCAGCAATCGCCTGCTCCAGCATGGGAGGATACATCGTCGTGAACTCGTAGGTCTCACCGTTAATCGCCGCCTGCAGGTTCTCTACCGTGCTTCCGACGCCGTCATTCGCTTTCAAATGAGCTTCCGCATGAATTCGCTCCGCCTCTGCCGTCGTTCTGAACAGCTTGGCAATATTCGGCAGTCCCTCTTTTTCCGCTGCTTTGGCATAGGCGCGATACTTCTGATTCGCCTGGCTCTCGCCTGCGAATGCTTCATTCAGGTTTTCTTTCGTCGTCGGCATTCGTTACTCCTTGATTTTGTATCATTAATCAGTGTCGGATATTCTGAGGTACTTTACCGAATATATATGTTGTCCAATAGAAATCAATCCTTCTCACAAATACTCTCTTCACGATCTGAAGGCTGACCTATTCCGTCATATTCGTCCCATCCCTAAACAGCGAAGATCCGCCGTATTATATGATGAACGGTCGCCGTAAATGCCGTCCAAAGCAGCTTTAGCCATACTGAGATACTCCTCTGTTCCGTATATTCAGGCCGCAGAAGATAGCCTTCGCGCTCAATCGCGTTCAAGATGCTTGCAAACCGGGTGCAGTACCATAATCCCGCCATTCGCAGCCGCAAGACCGCCAGCGTATCGAAATACGCCTTCCCCTTATCGAAGTTATTTCTGGCTTTCTCAATCCGCTCTTTTACCCACTTCCGGTATTGCGGATGTTCGATATCCTCAGGTTTCAGGCTTTCTGCTTCCAGATACTCGCGGGGAATATTGACGATGCCATCCTCCAAATCCTGATACGTATCCTGCAGCAGATGCGCGATTTGCGCCGCCGTCGCCGCTGTCAGACGATCATCATCCTCCGGATAATCATACTTGCTCCCGATGAAGTATTGCAGTCCGTCGACGACCGATGCCGCCAACCGCACACAATAGTCATCCAGATCCTGTTCACTGATTAGTCTTCCGCGCCGTCTCGCGTCAAACTCAATCGTTGCCAGCATGTCATCGACGAACGGCTTCAATCGCTTCGAAGTCCCCTTCCCTCTTCTGACAAATTCGACGATCATCTCTTCATACTGCGAAGGATGCTCCGGCGCTTGATCCAGAAACAGATCCGCCACCATATCGACCTGCTGCTGAATAAACGTCAGCCTTTTCTCTTCATCGACCTTTGGATCATCCACCACATCATCCAGCCACCGGAAATAAGCATAGGCCAGATAAAAGTCGTTCACCTTTTTACGGTCGACAAACAGACGAGCCGTTAAGTAAGCTTGCCTGCTGGCCTTCCAGGTAATAGACCTTGCTGCTTTTAGGGTGCTGTTATTCAACGATGATTTTAAGTAATGCTTCGGTTTATGCAGAACGATTGGACTAACTTGCGAGCTCGGAAGAATATAATCAAAAGCTTAATCACTTACAAAATATAAGCAAAGGCTCAGATATCTCTCTGAGCCTTTGTCAGTCTTTCGCTAAAGGCGTTCAGTTAACGATTCAGCTTTTCCGGGAGATAATCCGTTTTTTTAATATCTCTGCCCACTTCATCAGGTTCGGCCGCCTGTGAAATCAAAAACGCATATGCACCGGTACCACCCCAATTATATATGAGCACGTAAAGCTGGAGCGATCCACCGGTAATGTTGCATGTGAAATCCTCATCGACTCCCGGATCGTTTTCGCCGTAGCAGTCTGTCGGAGAGTTCGGGAAGTCCGCGCACTGCAAAAACGTATAAACGTCGAAGTCAGCGTTATTGGGAACATCAAGTTGGAATCTATAGGCACCGGGATTCAGGACAATTGAAAACCAGTGTTGCTCGCCTTCACCCGAAACAAACTGGCAGTTGGAAATGGTTTGTCCCAGCGTAATCGCTGCCGCCGTCGCACAGGTCGTCGGACAGTCTCCCGTTCCGCCGGGACAAGGCGTATTGCAGTCGATTCCAGCCGTCCAGTTGCCACCCAGATTCGCGCATTCCGCCTGCGTCGTCACCGCACAACTTTGATTATTATTGTAGCAGCATCTGCCTGTCTCCGGCTGCTGCCCCATGGACTGCAGGAACGTCGACAGGAATGCATGCCAGTTTGTTTGCCGGAAGCTCAAAGTCACATAATTTGTCGAATCGAAATCCTGCATATTGAACGGGAAATGAATATTCAGCCCGCCGCGCGGCACGTTGGGATCGCCCGGCTTTACATACACATTCGTATACGGCACGGCCCCGTCCGAATTCAGCAGGTTGCGGACATCCGAGGCCGCATTATTAATTAAATTGATGGTCGACAGCGTCGGCTCAGCATTCAGCTTGTTCGTAAACTCCCGCAAATCCACATAGGCAATATTGTCATACTGCGTGAAATGCGTCTCGCCCCAGGCATGCTGCACCTCTCCCCAGTGCTCAGCCGCTTCGGTAACCAGCACATTACCCAACTGCCCGATCTTCGCTCCCAGATCGCTCATATGCGACAGCTTAATCATCGCATAGTGTGTCGTCTTCTGCTTGTTCTGCGCCGCTTCCGACACTTTCTCCGCAATCTTATGCGCCACGTCATAAGCGCTCGCCCCGGTGTTATTCTTGATCCATTCCAGCCAGAGATCCGCTCCCAGCACATTCTGCATCGGCATCGTAAACTGACATGCCGTCATGTAATCCGCCACTTCACGCAACTCATAAGCCACTTCCACCATCGCCATCAAACAAGCATGGAAACAGACAATGTCTACATGTTGTATACTCGACGTCGAAATCGCCGTCTTCAGCTCCGGCATCGTCAGCATCCCGCCGCCGCCGTTCAGCTCATCCGAACAGCTTCCCGGCCAACCCGCGCCATGGTCATCCACAATCAACAAATATTTCTGCGCCGGATAATGCTCCGCACAATAATTGATGAACTCCTTCAGGGTCGCGGGATCCGACATATCCTTCGTCCCCTTATCTTCCAGCATCGGCGAACTGATCTGATCGGGATTCTCGTTCAAATGCTGTTCGATATGATAATACTTCGCTCGACCTCCGGTTCTTTCAGAGGCTACCATCGCGATAATCTCCATCCCCGACGTGCTGCCCACCTTTTCCATATCCTGCACGTCCTGAATGATAAAAGAGGTATTATTGTTTGATACATCCAGATTATTGTTTCCCGCTCCGTACATCATGATGGTCCATTGAGTCTGGTTGTTGTCGCCGCCATCATCGCTTTTATCACAACTAATCCCGAAGAAGAGTACTGCGAAAACCGCTATAACTCCTGTTAACGAAAAAAATGCCTTCTTGCTCATGGCCTTGCCTTTTAATTGTTACAGTCACCTTGTATAATATAACTTGTACCACATCAAATATCAATAAGGATTATTATATCATCTTATATGTCCAATAAGTACAACAACTAACGAATCTGCATTAATATCATGCCATAATCGGATCGAGAGGCATATGCATAAGGAAAGTTCAATTGCCTTCACAGTATTTCATATATATATTTATATCAACTACATAGAAAATTATCGCAGTGATCTTCAAATCTTGACAATTGAAAAATAGTACGTATATTGTTCATTATGTACTTAAAGAGACGAAATGGACAAACAGACACATATCATCAAAACCGCTCAAAAACTGTTTTCGCAGTTCGGCTTGAAAAAGGTGACGACTGACGATATCGCACGAGAGGCGCGGATTTCCAAAACTACTCTGTACAAATTCTATCGTAACAAAGAGGATGTCTTTCAGGATGTTGTCGAACTCGAAACTAATCAGATGATAGCCCGCATCACCGAGTCTGTAGATGCGCAGGATTCCGTAGAGTCCAAACTGAAAGCTTTCTTGAATGCCAAAATCAGCAGCATTCATAACCTCATCAATTTTTACCGCGTCACCCATGATTCCTGGAACGAACACTGGCCCTTCATCTCCGAGATACATGATCGCTTCCTGAATGAGGAAAAGCGCATCCTGCTCGCGATTCTTACTGAGGGCAACCGGTCAGGCGAATTAGCAATCGACAACGCGGTATTGCATGCGCATATCCTCGCGATTTCCCTTAAATCCATCGAGTTCCCGTGGGCGGTCCCGGACAATCACGTCTCCATTTCAACCATCGTCAACCTGATTATCGACACCTTCCTGAATGGTGTCAGAAAACGAGTCTAAATGAACGCGCTGCTTATCTACCCTGATCATCCTGACACGTTCTGGAGCTTCAAATACGCGCTTAAGTTCGTCTCGAAAAAAGCCAGTGAGCCGCCTCTGGGATTGCTGACGATCGCCGCTATGTTGCCTGCCGACTGGAACAAGAAGCTCGTCGATATGAAAGTGGATTCTCTGCAAGACACGGAATTGCAGTGGGCCGATATCGTTTTCATCAGTGCCATGTCCATTCAGAAGGACTCCGTTCGCGCTGTTGTAGAACGATGCCGTAAGTTCGGCATGAAGATCGTTGCGGGCGGTCCCTTGTTCACGATGGAATACGAACACTTTGAAGGTATCGATCATTTCGTCCTGAACGAGGCAGAAATCACCCTGCCGCTTTTTCTCGCGGATCTCGAACATGGCTGCCCGCAAGCTGTTTATCAATCGAATGAGCTGCCGGAGCTGGGCTCCTCACCCATCCCTCTTTGGGAACTCATCAACGTCAAGAAGTACAATACGATTAATATCCAGTATTCGCGCGGTTGCCCTTACGACTGCGAATTTTGCGATATCTCCCTGCTCTTCGGCAAAAAAGTCCGCACTAAGAGCAGCGTACAAGTCCTCAACGAGCTGGATAGGCTCTTTGAGATCGGCTGGCGCGGCGGTGTTTTTATCGTTGATGATAACTTTATCGGCAACAAAACCAAGCTGAAGAAACAAATCCTGCCCGATCTTATCCTCTGGCAACAAAAACACGACTATCCCTTCTCCTTCGCGACCGAGGCGTCCGTTGATCTTGCCGACGATAATACACTGATGGTACTGATGGCCACGGCGGGCTTTAATTCCGTCTTCATCGGTATCGAAACTCCCAATGAAGCCTCGCTTTCCGAATGCAACAAGCTGCATAACAAAGATCGTGATTTGGTGCAGTGCGTGAAAAAGCTGCACGATCACGGCATGATGGTTAACGGCGGATTCATTGTCGGCTTCGACAACGACTCCTCTTCGATCTTCGAGCAAATGACGCGCTTTATTCAGGACAGCGGCGTGGTCACCGCTATGGTCGGGCTGCTGAATGCGCCTCGCGGTACTCGGCTCTACAAGCGACTCGTCAGCGAGCAGCGGCTCCTGCATGACGATTCCGGCGACAATACGAACTACACGATTAATTTTACTCCGAAAATGGGGCGCGACATTCTATTGAACGGCTACCGTGAAATCATCAAAAGCATCTATTCTCCCAAGCCCTATTACCGGCGGATTCGCCTGTTTATCTCTGAATTTAATCCGCTCGCTCGCAAGAAATTTCATCTGAAGTTCAGCCACATTTCCGCCTTTCTGAAGTCTATCCTTATCCTCGGCGTCATCGGACGTGAACGCCTGCATTACTGGCGACTGCTGTTCTGGACACTGACTAAACATCCCCGCCTCTTCTCCCATGCTGTAACCTTTGCGATTTACGGCTTTCACTTCAGAAAGATCTTTCGGGTGTAGCCTTTAACCCGTGTTGTCTGTGCCCGCTATATTTATTCCCGTGGTACAGTCAGCAGTAATTCCGGCTTACTCGCTACGCACGGGTGTTACGCCGAAAGAAAAAGCAGCGGCTCAGGATTCTCCTGAGCCGCATGGATTTTTTATCAGACCTTATTAGAATCCGGCTGTATTTCTCTCTTTGATATCACACTGAGAATCGCGACAGGTGTCAGATGTGATGTGTCGCCGCTGGTTTGTTTTCCTTGCTAAACAAGTACGCATTCACCGGATTCAGAGGCTCCCCGCCTTCTAAAACACGCAGCGCTTCCTCCGCCGCTTTCCTCCTCATCTCGGTTAAAGCTTCCACACACCAGAACGCCGAGTGCGGTGTCACCAACAATCGTCCCGCAAGCCATGATTCATCGTTCGTCCACGCTTTCATCAGAGGATGACTCCGATCCGGCGGCTCTTCCGGCAGGACATCCAGCCCGGCGGCCTTCAAGCGACCGACGCGCAGCGTCCGTTCCAGAGCATCCATCTCCACTATTGCTCCGCGTGCGGTATTAATCAAAACCGCGCCCGGCTTCAGATGAGCAAAAAACCGCTGATCCGCCATCCCGCGCGTCTCATCCGTCAGCGGCGCATGCAGGGAAACATAATCAACCGCTTCCAGCATCTTATGCAAATCATGAAACCGCTCGATGCCAAGCGTTTTGTCATAGCCTGCCGGCTTATAAGGATCGTAAAACAGCACTCGCAAACCGAAACTTTTAGCGCGCAGCGCCACCGCACTCCCGATCCGGCCTAAGCCGATAATCCCCAGCACCGAGTCGCTCAGCCGCTTCAGATTCCCCACCTTTTTCCACGACCAGAATTCATTCGACTGACGTACTTTCTCGGCAATCCCCGGTATGCCTCGGGCAAAACTGAGCAGCATCGCCAGCGCATGATCCGCTACTTCTCCCGTCCCGTAATCCGGCACGTTGCAGACAACTATCCCGCGCTGTCCGGCCGACTTCAAGTCCACATTATCATACCCCACCCCCACCCGGACGATGGTCTTGCAGCAATGCAGCTTGGAAAGCAGCGACTCATCATAGTCCAGTTCGTGCCAAGCCAGTATTGCGTCGCTTGTTTCCCAAACCGAATCCGGAATCTCGTTTGCATGCGCGGCATGTCCAAGTACGAACTCCGCCTTTTCGCCGAACACTGCTCGCTCGATTTCGACAGACTCCGCTACTCGATCCGGAATCAGAATCTGATATTTATGCTGTTTTGAATGCATAATAAATCCTATTCGTTGCGAATAGAACAAAACTTACTAACAACTCCCCTGCACACCTCATGCAACAGCGCGCAGTCTGCGGCATACGCAAGAAACTGAAAGCCCTTCTTGAGATAGGTTCGCATACTTGCTTCATTCTGCACCAGACAACCCGCCGCGAGACCTTTCTCCCGAATGATTTCCACACAGGATTCGATCTGCGATACCACCTCCGGATGACTGATTTCGCCCGGATAGCCCAAAGACTGACTGATATCGTAGATTCCCAGATAAACAACATCTACTCCCGGTACTTCGCAGATCTCCGCCAGATTTCCTAAACCTTCCACCCCTTCTACGATCAGTACACACAGCGTCCTCGCATTGGCCTCTGTTGTCCAGAGTTTGGGATCGCCTGGCACATAACCTCCGCTGCGCGTATAGGGCGACATCCCGCGATTACCTTGCGGTGCGTATTTGATCGCCTTGACCGCTTGTTCTGCTTCTGCGCTTGTCGAGATATGCGGAACCACAATCCCATGCGCGCCCGTTTCCAACGCTCTAAGTATCCAGCTTTCTTCATTGACCGGAACGCGTACCAGCGTTGTACACTGCTCGCTGTCCGCCGCGCGCACCATATCTTCCACGCGTTCCAGACTGGCCGGACCGTGTTCCAAATCCAGAATCACAAAATCAAATCCGGCGGAGCCGAGTACATTCGTCACCGCCGCCGAGGGCAGCACCGACCAGGTGCCAATCACCGGTTCCTGTTCTTTCAGCCGTTTCTTAAGTGTGCTTTCAAACCGCATGGAGTTTTTGCTTGGTTCGGGGAGTTCTTTCCGCTTCCGTATAACCGTGTTCCTTCAGCCAATGTTCGACCACCGGAATCTGCCATTCATAATCGATATCGAAACCGTAATCGTTCTCGAGCGCATAAGACCGCTGGCCCATCCACTTGAACGGCAGCGCGCCCTCCTGCATATTCGTGAAGCAATTTCGTCGCAGTATCTGTACCGCCAGATCAACGAAATAGCAGTCCCCGTCCGTCCCCCGGATGGACGACAGTTCACTCTCGTCGCCCAACAAACTCAAGTCCACGAACGGCTCAATCAGATTATCCTTTGACAAGCGCCGCGCGCGCAGCGGCGACCACATATTGAATTTGCAGACCGTGAATGCGGAATCCAATGTCTTATCCTTCCGCAGAATCTCAATTCCCTCGTCGATTCTGCCCGGCGGAATCGTCGGCGCATTGGCGAACAGCAGCACGATCAATTCCAGAGGCTCTTCCGCTCGCCGTTCCATTTCGCGAAAGGCATGCAGCAAAGCGTCTTCCGTCAAGGCATCCGGCGTCGCCAATTCCGGCGGCCGCTCGATCCACTCCGCGCCACAGCGTTTTCCGACGGCGGCGATATCTTCCGAATCGGTTGACGTAAACACGCGATCCACATGCTGGCTTTGCGACGCCGCCATGAATGCGTACTCCACCATCGGTCGCCCAAGGATCGGCCGGATGTTCTTGCCCGGACAACCCATGCTGTTCTTCTTGCCGATTATCAATGCTGCAATCACGTTTCTATCCTCAAGATTTCGTATATGAAATTACTTCGCGCAAAGCTTTAAGACGCGTAAACGAGTGCTCACGTTTCGGATCGCGTTCATAGCCCCAACTCGCCCAGAAACACTTCGCTCCAGTCTCAGCGACATCAAACAAGTGATCAAGCTGATCGTCCACAAAGAGAATATCCTGCGCTTTCATTCCTCGTTCATAAACGATCTCACCGATCATCTCCGGTTTGGTCTTTCCCTTCTCTCCGGTGAGAATTCTTGAGTCCGGTATTTCCAATCCGAGATGACGGCATAACACTCCGATCGAGGCTCTGTCCTTGTTCGAAACGAAATAGATATCAAACTGCTCAGATAAACCTGCTAATCCCTCCATCGCCTGTGAGAACGGCTTGTGAAGCGCGATCCAGCTCTGTTCATCTTTGTTCCTAAGCTCCGCTCGCACTTCAAAGAACACCGGACGAAACTTCTCAATCGTCGCCGCGTGTTTACGTTTTAATTTTTCGAACTCCGCTCCGCTCAGCCTGCCACCTTCCTCATGCAGCCAATAAGCCATTATCCAGTACTCCCCCGCCGGCTTCACGAACGGACGATTCTTCCTAAACCACTTCACCCAGTCCGGCTTGACTTCAAGCAGGCTCGCCACGCGCGCCGGGTTTCCGTTTAGCTTCCGGTAGGCGTTAATCGACGTGATCAGGCACTCGTCCAGAGTGTCGCACAACACTCCGTCGAAGTCGAGAGCTAATACTCTTTTCATTGTTCGCAGGCACTTTCGCTTGGTGTTCTTCGATCAAACTTACCATATCCACAACCCGGTTGCTGAAGCCCCATTCGTTATCGTACCACAGCACCAGCTTGCATAAGCCTCCTGAAGTCACGGTTGTCCAGCGGCTGTCCACCACGACCGACTGCTCGATCGCCAGATGATCGATCGAAACCAGATCCTCCGTCGAATAACCGAACACTCTGCCATGCTGTTTTTGAGTTTTCTCCATGACGGCATTAACTTCATTCGCTGTCACTTTTTTGTCCAGCATTAATGTCACATCGGACGAGGATACAATCGCCGTCGGTACACGGTAGGAAATCGCTTCGATGCATTTCCCCACTTCGGGAAGCACTTGCCGCACCGCCTTCATGGCTGTCGTCTGCTTCGGAATCAGACTCATCGTGCTGGCGCGCCCCAATGCGAAATCCGTCCAGAAATGTCCCGGATTGGAAATCGACCGCACACTACCGTCCGTCAGATTCTGATACGGCAGCCACGGATGCAGCGTCGTGATAAATCCTCCGGTCACACCGAAGTTTTCGTGCACGACCTTCAAAACCGGAGCGATGGCATTTGCGTCGCAGATACTCGCCGCGATTACCTGATGCTGCGCGTCCTGATATTGGTTTTCATTTACTCCGAAAATAATTGTCTTGTCCACACCTTCCGACGGCGCGTGCGTCACGATCATCTTCCGCACGCCGCTTCGAATCAGTTCCCGCCCCGCCAAAACGTTCTCCTTCACACCCGAGGCTTCGATGACGATATCGACTCCGTGCTCCTGCCACGGCACATCCTGCACGCGCGGTTCACTGAAGAAAGCGATGTCCTTGTCGTCCACTTTTAAACGCTTCCGTTCAAGATCGGTTTCGACGATCCCATGGAATCTCCCGTAAATGGAATCGTATTTCAGCAGGTATGCATGATTCTCCAGATTCGGATCGAGATCATTGATCGCCACTACGCGAAACCGCGTATACTTGGCGTTGATCCGAAATATAGCGCGGCCGATTCTGCCGAATCCGTTGATGCCGATTCTTAACATAAAACAGTCTCCTGTCTATTCAATTCGCTGACTGTCCCTTTTCTTCTTATCAGATTGAGGATCGCATCACAGGCTCGCTGGGATGGCGACTGATCCCTGAGTGTGACCGCCTCGAATGCTTCCAATATCTTACTGTCCGTTTGGAAGCTTGCGGGATTCGACAGCGAGTGACTAAAATACTCCGACAACTCCCGCCGGTTAGCAAGATTTCGAACCAACCCAAGGTCCTCATAGATGGAAATCATCCGTCCGGCATTATCCCTTCGGTATTCCATCACGGGCATACGATCATGATACCGGAAGAACTCCGCTACGGGCTTGTTTGCCGCAATTGCGTCCAGCACCCCCGAGGAAAACATGCAAACCACCACATCTGCATTTTGTGTCAATTCCGTTAACGATAAATCCGAAATTACCCATTTCGTCGAGTCATATGACGACAGCAGTTTTACCAATTCATTTCGATCCTGCCGCGGATGCGGTTTGATCACGGCAAGTGTATCAGTTCTCTCGCTGATCTCCGCCATGAAATCGCACATCAGACTTTCATAGTCTTCCGCCGATTGATACAGCCAGTGCGGTCCGCGAATCACGAACAGGACCTGTTTCATTTGCGATGTATTGTGTTCATGTTCAGGAGTCTCACGCTCCTGTTTCACCCGCTCCATCCACCACGCTTCATAGCGCGGACAGCCGATATGCCGAATCCTCTCCGGGGTCGAAAACTGTCTGGCCATCGGTTCCAGTTCCGGCGACGTGGTCAGCCAAAGCGCATGCGCTTCTTGACTGTTCTTGATTTCCCGCCCGGTCTTTTGATAAATGAAATCGAAGTAATCCTTCAAGTGTTCGTCCGTATCGTGCTTTCTGCTTAAGATTGCCGTGCCGCTCGGAAAAACCACGACCGGAACCTCCGGCAATCGCTCACGGTAATACTCCGTCACCTCGTTATCAGGATCGTCCGCTTTCAGCAACACATCAATTATTGAGTAATCGATGTGCTCTCGTTGATCATGCGCGAGCAATGTACCTAATGACCGTAACTGCTTTCCGTAATAACTGTCTGCTCCCAGCTTATCCTGTAAAGTAGGAGTCTGCGTAATAAATATCAGATGCAGCCGCTCCCCCTCCTGCTCTTTCATTGTATACAGCACCGGCAGCAGCCAGTCGATCTCGCCAGTCGAATCGCCGAAAAGAACCAGCGCGGTCTTGCGGCTCTGATCGCGCCAGCGAATCATGAAAGCTCAGCCTCGGATGCTGCCGGATAAACCACTTCGCTGTCTTCCGCATGACCGATTGTTGTCAGCGGCAGATACGACTTGAGCTTGCGTGTAATGCAAACCTCGCACAACGTGCCCTTGACGTCCTTCTGCATATGCCGTTTGCGGAATTCTTGATAGACGGTTGATTCCCAACCGTCCTTTAAGCTCACTTGATTGAGATCCGCAACCGTCAGATTGTTTTCGTAGTCCACACAACAAGTCGTCA
>JAHIZR010000503.1 GCA_018814465.1 bacterium
ATTCTCACCCGAATATTCGAAATGATAGTCCTGATAGGATGTTCCATACTCGCCTTTAATCGGACCCGCATTCGAGCTGCCGTCGCTTAGTCCTTCGATATGGAAGTAAGGATGAAGCGCCGTTTCCGAATCATAGCTCCAAACATCAGCCCCCTCCCAATAACAGCTGCCGCCGCCTTCCAGATACTCGGCGAGTCTTCCAGCTTCATTTTGCGGCAGCGCGCGAGCATTCGGACTGACTCCGCAAAAGATCCATACCGAGCGATAACGGAACAGATTGAGCGGCAGCGTTGTCACTCTCTCATACTCAATACCGAGTGCCGACAGACAGCCTTCAAGCGCGTCTATTTGCGCGGGATTCTCATCCAGTTCATAGAGCAGCACAGGTATTTGTCCCACTCGCTGTGCGTCCCAGACCGATTGACTGTCGATATTCGAACCGCTGAGATCAACATAGAATTCGAATGGATAGCCGCGCGGAGTAGTCTCAATCGCATCAAACAGGAAGCGCGCGCTGAAATCCTCGCCCTCCCCAACTGTATCGATCGTCACCCGGGTATCATGAATCTGCAAATAGGCAGGAGAGGTATGAAAATCGATTGCCAGCGGCAGCGCGCGATCCGATCCTCCGTTCGAAAAGAATAGGTCAAGAGCGAGAGTCTCTCCCGCTTCGGGATTGCCGTCATTATCGCCCGCCAGCTCAGTAAGTTCACAGTCCGAATAGAGAATGCTCGGAGCATGAAGTTCCAGAGCTTCAAGCGAGACCGTCGGCGCTCCCGTATCCTCACTGATTCCCATTTCAAGAGAAACCGTCGTGCCGTCAGTTGCATCCGGAGATACTGTGAACGCCAGCACTTGGCTTATTATGTGTGATTCACTGGCAGGAATCGCCGGAACAGGCAGCGAGTTTACAGCGAACTGCACTTCATCATTTGAAGGCGCGATCGTCAACAGACCTGGCGTAGAAGCCTGAGAACCGATATTTCGAACAATGATCCGCAGCTCGCAGGTTTCGCCTCGATCCGCCCGCCCGTCATTATCTCCTTCACTGTCGAGCACGACTATCCGATCGACGATCACATAGGGCGCATCGTTCGGGACAAGTTGAATTTCACTTTGATATGCTGTAGCATTTCTTGCCGTGGCAGTCAATAGAAGCGTTGTCGGCCGGTCCGACGTGAAGATCAATTCTACGCTGCCGGCAGTTCCGGTGCGTCCGATCGAGTAGACTCCGCCGCCGCTTAAACAGACTTCAACATTTTCCAAAGCCTGACCGTTTTGACTGACCGTAACCGGCAGCGACACGCTGCCCACAGGAAGTGAAAAGGCATGCGTTACTGCCAGCGGCTGCGGCGGCTGAGAATAAACTCGCATGGATGGATCGCCTAACAGCACAAACTGCTGAATGGTTTCTTCCGTCAACCCACCCGAAGCTTGCGGGAAATGCTCCGCACACCTCAATTTCCCATAGTCCAAAGCCGGTCCAAGCCGTTCGATACCTTGTGTGAAAACACTGTAAAGCGCGGCGATTCCAATCGTATCAGAGCGGAAAAACGCCGTGCTTTCCGTGGCGCCGATATAAGCCAGCAAGCCTCCGTTCAGGTTCTGATTAAACCATTCCTCGGCAATGGATGCGCCCGGATAGTCAAGGTCCGCTGTCGCGCACGCAACCGAAACTACAATCGCGGATGCTGAGTGTTCGATCATAGGTACATCCGTAACCTGCAAGTGCGGGCTGACCGAGGACCACGCCTGCGAATAGCCGTGACCGATGTAAAACACCCAGACCGGATTTTGATTCAGCGCATTCAACAGGGATTGCAGAGATCCGGTTTGCGGTTGCTGCAGCTGGTTAACCACCAATCCTGCCGCGCTGAACAGATTCGTAATATCCTGACCATGTTGCGGATCCAATGCGACGCTGCTGGAATACGATGTTGAATTGAAATACTCGGGAACATCGCCGTCCCGTTCATAGGCAAGCAAGCGGCTGATCCACTGCGAGAGTTCCGCGGAAGTATTGCAGGGAATCCGTCCCACCGAGATATCCGGCAGATAGTCTTCCGGATTGAGTGTGCTGTAGGGATGATCCGTGAGACTGTTGCCGACTCCGAAAAATCCGGGTATATCGTCAACATCCCCGACTATCAATAAGAATTCCGGAGGAGTCGTACAGTTATTGATTCTCGAAATCAGATGGGTTTTCAGTTCCGCGGAGGAAGCCGCAACGTTCGAATAGAGAATGGTCTCAACCGGCACTCCGCACTGCGTTTTCCATTCTATGTAGGGCGAAAGCGCGGATAGCAACGGCTCAGTGGTAACCAGCAGCATTCTTGGATCTTCAGAGAACTCATCAAGCACGCCGCCCGCAGGATTTCGAGTGACCGTGTTCAGCAGCATTCTCGTTGAATATGTTTCAGAATAAAGGTCGTCAAGATTCCCCCGCCGCGTACCGGACAATCGAATCTGAATCCGGGAATGAATTCTCCAGTTTCCCGTTCTCGAATTGACCTGAACCGGACTGATCGTGACAAGCGCCACTCCTGATCTGCTGATTTGTCCTGCAACATCACAAGCCGCAGCCTGCGAAGGATAATAGCGGTTTCTTTCATAGACCGATGGCTTGGGAATCCTGCGAATACTCTCTGAAATGCCGCGCATCATCGGTTCCGGCGACGGCAG
>JAHIZR010000504.1 GCA_018814465.1 bacterium
CACGAGGTAGAGTGCGCTCGAGACCGGAGATGGAGAAGTCACAACCAGCAGGGCGGCGAGAATCGAGACGATGGCAAGTACGGTGAAAAGGATGGTTTCCATCAGAATAGATGGGAAGGTAAGATAATCCTATGAATATTTAGAAGAATCGGTGAATATAGGGATTAAGGCAAACAATGTCAATTTGTTAAGGAATTCCGGAATTCGATTCCCGGATTTTCTGCAATTCCGAGAGAAATTCATCGACACTTTCATAGCGATTAAAAACCGAGGCGAACCTAACATAGGCTACCTCGTCAACCGCTAACAGCTCCTTCATTATCCAACTACCGATCTGACGGGTAGTTATCTCTCTGTTCTCTTCCGACTGAACAGCGGATTCAATCGCGGAGGTAATCTGGACTATCTGATCCGCACTCACGGGACGCTTATTGCAGGCGATCGTAATGCCGCGGAGCACCTTCGAGCGGTCGAATGGCTCTCTGCTGCCGTCCGACTTCACAACCAGCGAGCTGTTGGTTTCCGGAGCCTCGTAAGTCGTATAGCGCCGGGAACAAGCAGTGCACTCCCGGCGGCGGCGAATGGCCTTGCCGTCACGAGCGGGCCGTGAATCAATCACTTTATCTTCATCATTTCCACAGAACGGGCACTTCATAAAGAAGCTCTCATATTGCGGCACTTCATGCTTCAGCTCACAGGCATGAGCCTACATTATCAGTATTCCAAAGCCTGTGGATAGAGGGGAAAGGCTTTGGTCAGTTCACGGACTTCATCAGCGATCTTGGCCAGCTTTTCTTCGTCCTGAATGTTGGCAATAACCTTGTCGATGAGCTTGGCAACCGAAACCATCTGCTCGGCTTTCATTCCGCGAGTCGTGATAGCGGGAGTGCCGATGCGAATGCCGCTCGTGACAAAGGGCTTCCGCTTGTCAAAGGGGACCATATTCTTGTTGACCGTGATCTCCGCGATTCCCAGAGCCTGTTCGGCGGCCTTTCCGGACACACCCTTGTTGGAAAGATCAATCAGAATCAAATGCGTATCCGTCCCGCCGGAAACCAGATCATACCCAAGTTTGGTCAGTTCAGTAGCCAAAGCTTGAGCGTTTTCCACGATCTGCGCGGCATAGGCTCGAAATTCAGGCGTCAAAGCCTCTTTGAAAGCAACGGCTTTGGCGGCGATGACATGCATCAGGGGTCCGCCCTGCACTCCGGGGAAGAGCCAAGCATCGAGCGCTTCCTGATAAGTTTTCGGCTTTGGCATGCCGCTCAGCAGGAGTTCGCCACCCTCTTCATTCGAGAGAATCAGACCACCGCGAGGTCCGCGCAGAGTTTTGTGAGTCGTTGTCGTGACCGCATGGCAATAGGGGATCACATCCGGGTGAACCTTCCCCGCAACCAAACCCGCAAAATGAGCCATATCACAGATCAAATAGGCTCCGACTTCGTCAGCCAGCTCGCGGAACTTCGCTAATTCCCATTTGCGGGGATAGGCGGAGGAACCCGTCATGATGAGCTTGGGTTTGACTTCGCGAGCCGTCTTGGCAAATTCATCGAAATCGATACAGCCGGTTTTTTCGCTCACGCCATAGGGAACGACATTGTACAGCCGCCCTGTGAAGTTGACCGGCGAGCCGTGAGTCAGATGACCGCCGTGAGCCAGATTCATGCCCATGAAGGTATCGCCCGGCTGCAAAAACGTCATGTAAACCGCCATGTTCGCCTGCGCGCCGGAATGCGGCTGGACATTCGCCCAGGAACAACCAAAGAGTTCTTTAGCGCGGTCGATGGCCAGAGTCTCAGCTTCGTCCACATGAATGCACCCGCCGTAGTAGCGTTTGCCCGGCAGCCCTTCTGCATACTTGTTCGTCATCACATTGCCCATCGCTTCCATGACGGCGGGAGAAACAAAATTCTCCGAGGCAATCAGTTCCAATCCGTTATTTTGTCGATTGCGTTCCCGGTCGATGGCCGCATGGATTTCAGGATCAGCCTGCGCAAGACGGGAATTCAGATGCATAGTCACGATCACTCAACCTCTATTTGGGGATGCGGGGATTATCCCGCTGAAACCATTGTTCACTCATTTCCAATTGCAGCGACGTTCTGAAGAAGTTCTCCGTCGCCCCAAAATCATTCGAACCGCGACTCCCGATTTCTTCCGCGATATGCAGTCTTCCCAGCCAACCGCCCACTGGAATCGATGTCCCCAAAGAAACACCATATTCCGTCACCGGATCTCCGGCGTCGTTGGTCCAGTAGTGAGACCGATAAAAGAAGCCGCCCCGGTATGCCCACTGCCCCATGTTGCCGCCCAGCCGGTCATGCTTCGCGAACTTCTCGACACCGACTGACATAAACAGCGGGTCTTTGACCACGATTTGATCATTATTATCATACAGTATCCCAAGGTCGCGGCGCGACCAGAACTGCGTCTGAAGATCCGCTGTGATTACCCATGTTTCATGCGGCATGACCGACAAGCCGCCGCCCAGCGCGCTGGGGGTGTCGCCGTCTCTTTTCGTCAAGATCGCTTTGGAACCGTCATTTTCAAATATTTCAAGTTCCCAATCGCCGCCGCTGCGGGGACGGTAATATGCTCCAATGCCAATCTTATCAGCGGGCTTCCAGAGGAATCCAACCTTGGTC
>JAHIZR010000505.1 GCA_018814465.1 bacterium
CCGATTTCTTTTGTTTCGAGGTAACGGGATAGTGCATTATCACTCGTAACATAGGTAACTCCCAAACGTGGACCACTCAGATTCCGTTTCGAAAACTCAAGTCGCTCAGCCGGGGTCAGTGCAAAGGACTGAAGACTTCCAACAAGGGTAGCAAAAATAACAAGAATCGGCAGTACATAAATTAGCTTGTTTCTGGTGTTCATGACTTGACTCCAAATGTTGAATTAGAACGAAGTTCATTTACTGAACCTGCTTTGGATAATTCAACATTAGTGCCAATCCGCTAGTTGCTAAATGTCATCTAGTTATGATCACGTACGAGATTCCCGATGTATTGCAGACCGTACACATCGAAAAGGATTACATACAGCTTACGTATTAGAAGAACATAGCTCTTACATTCTGAAATAGCAATAGCCTGTGATATCCTCGTACAAATAGTGTTCTGAAGAATACGAGTTGACATTGCATTGGATTGCAAGTGTCCACGATGTGAACCTTTCCCGCTTGGCACAAGTCTTGAATATCTAGATTCAGCAGAGACAAGTCCAGTTTCCTGAGATAGTATCATGAACACTCTAAAAAACAGATTCCAAGCATTCATTTTGGTCGAGATTATTATCCTATATCTCGCGGTCTATACGCTTTTTGGCACATTAACCATCCTGAAAATCGAACAGGAGCTTGCTCAGCTCCTGTCCTATATGAGTCACTAGGCTGAATTGATTCTATCTTCCGATAATCTCGAATGTATAAGGAATCCTCGTCCAAATCGCAACCGTTGTCCATTCTTCCGAGCCGGTGCAAATTTCCTGTTTTCGAGAATTTCAGCCACAGACCTGCCAAATCCCACTCCGATCGGTTCGATAGAGATGATTTTCCATCTCTGAGTAGCTCCTTGCTCATCTATATAAGCTTGAATGACCACCTTTCACCTGCTTTGTTTCTACGCGCAATATCAGGATAATGCGCTTTGGGTGGATGAGCGGATAGTGATTTCGGCGGTGTATCAAATTCGATCCAAATATATGGATGAGGAATATCTGAATCGGTTTCTCCGGACGAAGAATATCTTACGACCATCCCATCCGATAGGGTCAGATAATGACTGGGGAATAGTATCCCATAGTTTGCAGTTCCAGAATTCCCTGATAGTTCGAGAGTCCAAGTACAGTTCGGTGTCGACCATTTCTTAACTCTGGATTGCTTGTCTTCTGGATCCTTACGAATCAAGAAACTCATTGAATCTTGCGGAAGCCTTGCTACTGTCCATTCAAACCACGCACCGAACTCGCTGTTCCGGCTGATTCCATTCACTTGAATATCTACAAGTTTGTTGTCAATAAATAGCAGAAGAGGCAGATATTCGAAATCTACAAGCAATATGTGGCTCCATTATGGATGTGTTCCTCCCAAGTCTCTGCTCGGCTTGCAATCGCTTTCTTAACCATGCGATGACTCATTTCTTTAGCGATCAGCAGCCTGAAACTGGGCAAGAGTATCTCGCGGTCGGATACGACGATACTGGATTCATCCTTTGCAGAGGAATTGCGGCATGCACCGCATAGAATAGCTGCCGATAACACACAAGCGAGCAACGAATGTATGAATAAAGAAAGAATATCCATGACCATCGCCGATCTCCTCAATCAGAGAAGCAGTGACTCCTCATCTCTAATCTTGATATGTTTGAAGTGATCTTTCATCTCTATTGAATGCTAGTGGCAGATACAAAGACAGTGACAGCAATAACCTTATACTCGTCATGGAAAGCTACTGCATTTAGGGCACTCCTTCGAATGGAGATGGATTTTGCTGTTCCCATTCCTGCGCTGATAAACCTGTAATGACAATAAGCATGAAAATGAACGACAATCGTGTGCACATACTTGACTTCCTGTGAACAAAGTACCCAATCTCGGCAAGCATCATTCCCAGAACAAGGAGTACGATTGTACTTCAGTAGCAAAATACATATTGCCAAATAGAATGTCAAATCAACTCATTCATCAAAAGTCATGTTGATTCCATAGTTCTGTGATGCCATGTGAATCGCTGTATAGATAATCGCTGCATCGATGGATAGACCTAGTAGTATTCCGTAAGCCTGGTAGTTCGTTTTCCTTGAGTTTTTATTGCAGCATATGAAATTAATATCTTCATAAGGGATCCGAGAGTCACTCTTTCCGTTATTTTCTGTTTCAAGCAGTAAATACTCAAACTCCCGCTGCTTGGAAAGACTCTTGAACGGATTCCAATGATCGATGTCGTATTGATCTCCTCGAGTGTCGGAAATATGCTTGACTGATGCAACCGGCATAAATGACATTTTGCCGTTACCTGCATAACGAATTGCTGACTTCTGTTTGTCAAATCCCGCGAATATGCACTTGCTCGAGTCGCCATTTACTGTGTGAATGATAATTGTATCGTTCTGGCTGGGAAAGTTACTGCTAAGACTACACGATGAATCAGTATCTGCTTGACCAACTGTACTATCCGGCTGGGCGACAAGGCCTCCGTTAATACCATAGAGCGTGTCACCCTCGATGGATGCTACCATGATTTGGCATCCCACAGGGATATCCCAAGCTTCCTGCGCGGTTCGTTTCTGGTGTTTTGCATTCATTCTGTCAAGATGATTGCCGATTAATGCCCCCGATACCGTGCATCCGGACTGAAGCAGAGCCACAGCAACATATAGGATCGCCAGTGAGCAAATCGAGAGTCTTCGTTTCATTTTTAAGTACCTCCAACCGTGATCTATTAGATAGTGCTTTTCAAATTCAGTAATCGCCAATCGAGTCTGTGCTTCCAACCCTATTGGCTATCGAGGCTATTGCATGAAGTTCCCACTGTTCCTATGCATACTGTCAAGAGCTATCGCGATCAAAGTAGCATCAGCAGCCAGTCCGATTAGCATTCCCACGGTCTTACCTTTCCTCCCAGCCTGACGGTAGGATATCCTAGCGATATTGTCAATCCGAATTTGCTGGTACTCACGTGAGCTATTCAGGATTAAGGTATTGGAACCTGTCTGCTCACCTGACTTAATACATGAAGCCAACCGCTCCAAATCATATGGTTGCCCAGCAAGGCTCGAAACAGAATATGCTTTCTTCAGTGGGAGAGATTTTACACTTGGATATCTCTGCAAGCCTATCACAAGACCAGTACGATCTAATCCGATAAAGGTATACTTGTTTTTGCGCCAGAGACTCATCCCTGTCCTGATTGTATCATTGAAGCTCGGTACTTTGACTGCGGAATCTTTATACTCTTCTGCAGACGTTGAATTTTCAAAGCACGGCGAAAGGTCAATTAACTCATAGATGCCCTGGTTCTCGCCGTACAGTGTACCGCCATTTGTTGATATAATTTGAACGCGACGACTGCGCGGCACTCTGTCTGCATCATGTCCATTCACTTGTCGTTCTCCCGCTGCAATCCTATCTATACCGGAACCGATAAGCGCTCCTGTCACGGTGCAGCCAGTGATTGTCGGAATAATACACGCGACTAGAAATAAGATAATAGATGAATTCTTTGTATTCATAAGCAACTCCTCGATATCTGCTATTCAATCCTCATGCCTGACCGTAACAAGCTGAAACTCGGGAATATGTAAATCGATCATGATAGACATGTGTGACAAAACTGATAACTGCTGTGATTTTTAAATTACACCTGCTTGAGCCAAGAAAGCCTTATGATTCTGCATACAGACTGTTTGCTCGACAATACAGAATAAACTTGAATCAAAGCCGTATGC
>JAHIZR010000506.1 GCA_018814465.1 bacterium
CCATCCATTGATGGTTCCCTCTGATCCCTCTCCGTGTCCGTAGAAACACACTTCTTGCCCCTCAAGTGCGGAGAAAGCGGGTCGAATGCTGTCAATCACAGCTACCATACCCTGTGTGATCCCCACAATCTCAAGCGTTCTTGAAACTTCATTCGACCAATCATACCCTTCAGACCGCACTTTAAAATAAATAGTATGGGTTCCTGCCGACAGCGTGTCAGTACTGAAGGATGGCTGATCACTGAGTACTCCACTCAAACTGGATCTCCAGCTATAGAAATCAGCCGACAACCATTCACAATCATGTTCATATCCTGAAACTCCTTCGCCCCCAAAACTTACCATTTCACTTACATTGGCAGGATTCGGAGAGATTACCCAAATCTCCGGTATCGGTGGACATACCGGCATTTCTGTATCCATATCAATGTCGAGGTACGGAATGAGAGTGCCATGTTCTTTTGTGTAGAACCACGGAACCGGAATGTTGACCATTCCCCATGGATTCTCATCCATTATTTTCCACCCATAATTTCCAAATTCATACGAGAACATAATTGCTTCCACAAGCCCTGTTACATCCCAACTCATCCAACCCGGAGCAGAGGGTACAATCGCACTCGAAGAAGATGGCCATAAGTCGCAAGCTGGCTGAGTATTGTAGGTTACAGAGTATTCATCCCAAGGATCTGTTATTCTCTGAATCGTCAACTCCCTGCCTGCAGGATCGGTATCATCGAAACCATAGTAATAGAGATACAGAGTTGCAGAATGGAGCACATACCATGGTGGTGGATCTTCCCAAAGATCAAACTCGATTAGAATATTCCTTTCCCAATCACTGGAACCACTCCCGTACCTATTTGCTACCTCCATGTGGACATCTGAGCCGTAATTCGTATCAGGATGTCTCATGTTCACGTAAGTATCCGCAACTAAAGTCTGAGCCTCTGCCGTATTCCACACGAGCAAAGCAACACAAATCGTAAAAATAACATTTTTCATCATATAGCCCTTTCAAGACTGTCGGGCACAACAAACAAACCTCAGATCCCGATTAAACAAAATGAACTTTCACCTAATCAACTTAGTAAGGAAATCCTCACATTACGATATGTTCTATGAAGATCAGGCATTTTCCATGATTTTGCATAAATGATCAGGCTGTATTTACTATACTCTCAAGCAACCTGAAACTATACTTAATATAGTCTAATGCGCATTTGCAATCTTATAGCCAGAGGCATAAGAAAACTCACCACGGACACTCTTCAGAGAGATTGCGACGCATGATGTATGGGTGTTTGCTTTAAAAGGAATGACGCCCAAGCACGACCTTCCCGAAGCTCCGATATTGAAATGCACTTAAGCCTGCTCATTTCCTGGGACTCCTATCATTCCGAATATCAATATAATAAAAATGCCCCTGCTAAGTAATTACTTAACAAGGGCTTATAGTGGAGACGGCGGGAATCGAATTATTCGTCTCTTTTTCGATATCTAATGTAAATATCCAAGAATCGGCATCAAACTTCAGATGCCCAGATGAGTCGAGTGATACCTAAGTTCTTATTCGCACCTCTCGTTTCCTCTCAGAACGGCACATTTTCGGCACACAGGCGTTTTTGACTTAGAGTCGATATATGTCCAATCGCTGATGTTAATGCGGGCTCCGTTCGGAGAATAGATCTGGTTTGAGATCAAACGGGAAGCATGAATTCCACTCGCGTTCCTCCGCCGGGCTCAGATAGAATATTTAGTTTTCCCTGATGACCTTCGATTATCGAATTAACAATCGCCAGTCCCAGACCAGTTCCTTTGCCTTCCGTCTTTGTCGTAAAGTAAGGTTGGATGACTTCCTTGATTTTCTCCGGCGGTATTCCAACGCCAGTATCTTCTACAAATCCGCCAATGATCTCCTTATCAGCAGATTGAAAAGTTCCCACGGTTAACACTCCAGACATCTCCGAATTCATTGCATCCGCTGCATTGATGATGAGATTGATGAAAACCTGATTGAGTTGTCCCGGATCAGCCTCGACTTTCGGCAGGTCGCTTTGAAAACTGCGAACCAGTTTATATGGAGCATTAGGATCATCAGTCTTGAACTTCTTGATTCTTCCCGCTGTTTCATTCAGCATTACGATAGCTTCTTCTGCGATTTCATTCAGGTTGAACAAGCATTTTTGGAGTTTAATTGGCTCAGATAGATGGTTAAGATTGTCGGAGATTCGCTGAATCCTGTCTGACATCTCCGAAATCATCTTCACCGATGATGCAATCTTTTCCTGACTTGTTTTGTCTGACGAATCCACAAGCATATGCTGCAGCAGTTGAGCCTGTCCCTTCAATGGATAGAGCGCATTATTGATTTCATGCGAAATTCCCCCAGCGAGGTCCGCAGCAACAGCCCGGCATTCCCGCTCAACGAGTTCGCGATGCAGTTCCAGGTTTGCAATTGCTATCCCGGCAAAGGAAGATATTGTCTGTAGAAGTTGAAAGTCCCTGATACTATACGGAGCATGAGTTTCCTTTCGACCAAGCAACAGACAACCCATTATCTGATTTGCATGAACAAGTGGCAATATCACTTCGATACCCCAAACGAGGAGGGTATCGTTCGCAGGGATTCCAATGGGCGCATCATGTGCTTCTTTGTCTACAAGATGATTCAGACTTCTAAGGTTTTCTTCAAACTCTGAAGCAAGTGGTAAATCACGTTGAACAACAGGCTTCCATGCTTGGTCTGTCTCTCGAACTACTAGAATTGCTTTATCAATTTTAAGTATATCCGGAAGCTGTTCTGTTATAATCACGACTATTTCGCGTTCGACTATCGAGCTTGCCAGTTTTTTAGAGATTCGCTGAAGTTCATCACGGAAGCTATACCAGTCGCCGAAATATATTCGATCCACAACGCCACGTATACCTTTGACTAGAGTAAATCCTGCCAGAAAAGTAACGAATACAGCCGCGATTGATAATGCAATCAATGAGAGAATATTGTACTCGACATCTACCATACCAAAAGAGATAAGAATCAGCACACCATAGACAGCAATTGTTCCTGCCGTGACATAGATAAACGTTCTGGACAGGGTTCGTTCGATCGGCAACAACTTGAACGAAGCAACCGCCATGCCCCATCCAATTGGCGATACAATCAGGAACATCATCGCTAGATCAATCGATATTAGCGGCGTACTGCTCCATAGAGTTGGAAGTTTGTGCATAATGACAAATGGAGCAACACCGATAACGGTGCACAACAGCAACCATCTGCTGATGTTTCTTTCTTCCTTTCGTTTTGCTCTAATCCAAGAGACTAATAGCAGCAACAGCGATAAAACCAGATAAATAAACAACATTAAGCCGAACACAACACGCAGACTGAATTCATACTGTCTAATTGTGCTAAGGGTAGGAACAGATCCGGAAAAGAGGAGCAGGAAACTAAGGCAAACTATTAGCGCAAGAGGTGCAAGATAGACTAGGAACACTTGCCAGCGATGGGAGGAATAGCTATGGTTGGTGAATCTCAATACAAAATCAAGGCACGCAGGAGGAATCAAGATGTAGCAGATAAGCCAAGCCAGAGTGTAGGTACGGTTGAGCGTGTCTGATTGAAATGAGCTGCAGTGAGAATCTAGAATAACTGCTATTCCCGTAAAAAGACATACTCTTAGAAACGCCGAAGTAATGGAATCACTTTTTCCGGCATTCCAGACGAATAATCCTACGATCAGAAACGTGCATCCAACCACCATGTTGACAACGATGTGCTCTATCGAATAGGACTTGCTCGTATTAATTAGGCTCAGAGTCAGAGTGGCCAGACTCACGAGCACAATGGCAACATATTTAAGACGCCGATTTGACATTATCTCCGTCGTCCTTCGTATTCGGCCAGGAGACGATTTAAATGCGTTCGTTCTATACCTAACCTTTTTGCGGCTTCTGTCTGATTCCCACCGCAAATCGAAACGATACGCGTTATATGTTTCTTCTTGTAATTATCTAATGCTGTTCGAAGATCTTCTTCAACGTTATCTTCAACTTCTGATACTTGTGACGGGAATGACAACCATAGCGAAGACTTGATATCAGATCCATCAGCAAGCAAGGCGATGCGTTCAATATGATGCATCAACTCACGAACATTGCCCGGCCAAGGATATTGTGAGAGTTTTTCGGTGATTTTCTCGTTAGGAAATCTAATCTCCATCCCCCGACGACGTCCATACATCTCTGTAGCCCATTTGACATAGACCGGAATATCTTCTGGTCTTTCCCGAAGCGGAGGAAGCCTTAGATGAAATGTACTCAGCCGATAATATAAATCTTTCCTGAACCGACCTTCTTTTATTTCTGTGCTGATATCACGATTTGTTGCGGCGATGACACGTCCTGAAAACTCCAAAGTTCGTGTCCCACCAACGCGTTCGAAGACACGATCTTCGATCGCAGTAAGCAGCTTTGCTTGGCATAGTACCGGTAACTCTCCGATCTCATCAAGGAAGAGAGTCCCTTCACCCACTAGTTCCAGCTTGCCGGGTTTTCTGTTAAACGCTCCAGTGAACGCTCCTTTCTCATGACCAAAGAGCTCAGATTCGAATAGTGTCTCTGTAATTGCCGCGCAATTTACGGTTACAAATGGTTCCTCCCGACGCGGCGAGTGAGCATGGATATAGCGAGCAAGAACCTGCTTTCCTGTACCTGTTTCACCTTCTAAAAGTACAGCGCTGTCACCGGCGGCAATTTTCGCGGCGTCATTTAAAAGAGCCTTGACAGAAGGTGATTCTCCTACAAAATCCACAGAATCCACTCCGGTCAATTTGCGAAGCCGTCTGTTCTCGATACCCATCCGATGGGCAGTCAAGGTTCTCTTTACAACAGCTTCAAGAATCTGCATATCGATCGGCTTCACAAGAAAATCCGACGCACCCTGTTTCATTGCCTCGACTGCATCGGGAATGGTCGCCGTTCCACTGATTACGATAACCGGAGTTGTCATATCATTCCTGCGCCAGGCTCGCAGCAATTCGACGCCGTTCGTATCTGGGAGGGCGAGATCGAGTAGAATCAGTTGAATTTCATCCGACTTCACCAGTTTATCGGCAGTAGTACCGTCCGGCGCTTCTCTTGACAAATAACCAAATGCAGTCAGCTGTTGTGATAATGTAGTCAGAATCTTAGAATCGTCATCGACTATAAGGATAGTTGTTCGCATGAAATCTCTCTGATAGTGTACACGAAGGTTGCCTAAAAGCAAACGATTCCCGTCCGCATGACCACATGGGATAGAAACCGTTTGAATTCATTATACGGCCTCCGCTAATTGCTGGAACTAGACTGTCTACAAATTAGCAGAATCATTATTAGAGTCAATATGAGGAAAATCGAGTTGTTATGTTGTATGTTATCAACATGTTGAGAAATAGTCTGAAGTACTATTATGGTTTTGATTTAACCAAAATGCGTTTGATGAACCTCAGATAATAATCCTTAACGAGAGGCGCTTGCAGCCCGGTGTCTTGCTTGCAGTTTGTGTTGTCGAATGTGGTTTGGCAGATAAGATATGGTGTATATCGTTCCATCTCCTCAAAAAGCTTCAGTTGTTTTTCCGAGAGTATTGGTTTGACACTGGAAAGAAATACTTGCATCTCCTCTGGGCGTACTATTTCAAACTTCGGGCGATTGGAATATCGAGCAGACATTTCTTGAATTTCGCTTAAGGTAACAGCATCAGTTCCTGCAGTTAACTGATAAGTCTGTCCGACTGTTTCCGGTTTTCTTGTTATCTGATAAAGTGCTTCACAGACATAATCAACAGGGACAAGATCGACTATGGATGATGGCTCGCCGGGAAGCTTTGAGAGCCCGTGATGAACATAGGCGTTTACAGCACGATAGAATCCATTGTGACTCGAAGTCTGCCCCGTCCTGGAATCACAAATAACAATGCTGGGACGGCTGACAGTTATCGGCAACCTAGGCATCCATTCACGCAAAAGCAGTTCAGCTTCATACTTGCTTTGCTCATAAGTATTGCGGTGTGTTTGCCCGATATCTAATTCATCCTCATAAGCTACACCATCGCGCAGTCCAGCAACATACGCCGTTCCAACATAGTCGACTCTTTCAATATTCGAACATTTGGCTGCGAACGACAAAATACTTTCAACTCCGCCGACATTTGTTTTTCTCGCATCCTCCAGCGGAAGATCAAAGCGGGCGGCCGCAGCACAGTGAATGATCTCGGTTACTCTGCCCAGCAATTCCGAATATAGATTCGATTCTATCCCCATCTTCTCCAATGTTAAGTCACCCTCGACGACCCGCACTCGATCTTTGTGCTGCAGCAACGACCAGTCAGGTTGAATCTCCCGCATCGCTGACTCTATCCGTTCATTCGCAGTCTGTTCCCGTTTTCCTCTTGACAGCACATGGACAAAGTGATCCGTTTTTTCAAGCCAGGTATGTAGGATATGGCTGCCGATATAGCCTGTGGTGCCTGTCAGGAAGACTTCATTCGACATTGCTAGTCTCCTTTTTCGAGTACATCGAGTCAATCAGGTCTTTGTAGGTTTCAGTGATCACGTTGCGCCTGAGTTTCAAAGTAAGAGTAAGCTGGCCATTTTCAACTGTAAATTCTTCTGAAATGATTCTGAAATCCTTCGGCTTTTCATAGGATGCGCTTCCCTTCGTTGCTTCAGCTATCTCCGTTCGAATGAGATCAATAGCCGAATCATCCTCCGCAAGCGATAAGATGTTATCGTACCCGATGCCCGCCCCCCTTGCCCAATGTCGAACGGCAGTCCAATCCGGCACTACGAGCGCTGTGATGTATTTCTTCCTATCACCGACAACTACCACTTGGGAAATGAAGGGACTCGCACTAATTCTTGATTCGATAGCAGCAGCAGAGATATTCTTCCCATAGGAGGTTACGATCAGATCCTTGATGCGACCGGTAATCTTGAGGTATCCTTCTTCATCGAAAACACCCTGGTCGCCGGTATGAAACCAGCCGTCCGGATCGATTACCTCTCTGGTGGCTTCGGGATTATTAAGATAG
>JAHIZR010000507.1 GCA_018814465.1 bacterium
CAATTCGCCAGCGGCAAAGTCCGCGAGACCGCCAGCAGCCAGCCGTAACGGTTCGGCTCCTCATCGGTATACGCTGAATAATTATCCTGAATCACAGTGGTCATGCCGCTGCGGACTCCCCAATAGCTCTGAATCTGCCCCAACGCTGGAACTGCCGCCAGCAGTAGCATAAGCCAGGCTGCTCGAATCATGCTGCGCCTCCCGAATTAGAAATGTAATAGTTAAGCATACAAAACTCGGCGCACTCCTGCAAGCAAAACCGCTCAACTCGCTCAAAAACAATTCGATGGGAGTTGACTTTCACCGAAATATTGCTAATTTTATCACATTAAGGATGATTTCGGGTCATTAGTATCATTATTATCCCAGCAAATATCCCAAATATATAAATATCAACATATAAGAAACTTGATAAAAACCGAGGAGATTAAGGAACCATGAAGCGTTCTTACATGGCAATGATTATGGTGGCTGTTATAAGCCTCCTGATTCTGGGTTGCTCGTCCCCCGCCGAGCAGGCACAGCAAATGTTCCAAGCCGGACAATATCAGCAATTAATCGATAAGTTTGGCAATGATCCTGCGATGTCCGAAATCGTAACCAAAGCCAAAGAAATGCTGGCTGAAGCTCTGCTGAAAGAAGGCAAGTACGAGGAATTGCTGGAAATGTATCCCGACAGCAAAGTGTCCGGTGAAGCTAAATCCAAGCTGGCGGAGATGCTGGTCGCGGAAGGCAAGTACGAAGAAGCGATGGAAAAATACCCCGAAACCACTGCCGCTATCAAGGCCAAGCTGATGCTGGAACAGCAGCGCGGTGATTCACTGGCCGCTGTGGCTGGTGAGCAGGGCGAGCAGATTCAGAAGCAAGGCGCGAAAATCGAAGCCCAAAAAGAAACGATCGAAGTCGCCGCCAAGCGTGAACTCGATCGCATTATGAAAATAAAGAATCCGCGGCTTCGCGAAACGGCAATGAAAGAATTCGTTGATAATCCCAAGTTCAAGGGTACGCAGGCTGTCAAGGATGCCGCCGATCAACTGAAGAAGTAAGCTTAATAATATCGAATAACAATAAAACTGTGAAAGGGAGAGAATAAATGAGCAAGAAACTGCAGATGATTCTGCTGGTCCTTGGGCTGTCCGTTGTGATTGCCTTCACAGGTTGCAGCAGTGATGATGACGATGAACCGACCGTGACTGCGCCTACAGCGCCGTCCAACATCTCCGCTACGACAACCGGGCCGACCACCATCACCGTGGGCTGGACTGCGTCCCTTGATGATGCTCCTGACGGTTACAAAGTTGAACGCCGCCTTGCTGAAACCGACTGGGATTCATTGGGCTCAGTTGCTGCGAGCGTGACGACTTATGGCGATAATACCGTTGAATTCGGTTCCGGCACGACCTACATCTATCGGGTCGGCGCATACAATGCCGGCGGCACGACCTACAGCGGTCAGGCTACCGCTACCGCCTATACCCACAACGAACTCCTCTTCGGAGCATGGAATGCTGTTGATCCGAGCCAGCTTGGTGAAATAGACTCCGCATCAGTCGAATTCGCTTATCAAGAAAGCCTCGGCGGCTATATTTATCGCCGCTATGAGTATCGTGAAGGTCTTGATGCAGAAGACATTGAAGAAGGCACTTACGATGCCGATGGAACGGAAATCACCTGGACAGCAGTACGCATCAATGGAGAGACAATCAATCCCCCCGACGTATACACTTGGAACTATTCAATGGAAACAACTGGCGAGACCATGACTGTTGAATATGACTGGGGAACTCCATTTGATGTTGACTACGAAAAAATCCCTGAACCACCGGTTGACTAAGCAACTCTTTCTGCTGAATTCAAAGCGGGCAGCACCATCGTGCTGCCCGCCTTATTTTTACAAAAGACTCAACGCGGCGACTCTCCAGAGTCGCCCGTCTTGGTTTATTTTGGCACCGTGAAATTGTAGCCTAAGATGAACTCCACGTTGTTCGTCGTCGGATCCCAATCATCGCCCGGATACATATCCGTCATCCCGATGCTGAAGCGCAACTCCGTCAGGAACTCTCCTTCGCCCGAAGGGAAGAGCAAGCCCACACCGAGATCAAGCCCGGCATCCGTGCCTTCCCAATCGGGAATATCTGCGGTGCCCTCCAGTCCGCCGACATCCACGGTGGCTTTTGCCTTCATGGTGAATCCCACATCCGCGCCGACCAAGATATAGGGGATCGTCTTCGCATCCGACAGCCGGAAGATCACCGCCGGCGTGAAAACAAATTCATCGATATCCGCCTTGCCGGAAATACCGACGCCAAATAACTCGCCGCTGTCCTGCCAGCCCTTCTGCACATAAGATGCTTCGATCCGGATTGTCCGGTTGCCGTTCTTCGAGATAGCCGCTTCGAACGCGCCGCCCAGAATCAATCCGGCCTTCGAGTCCGATTGATAGTCATTTTCATCCGGTCCGTGCGTGGCATTCGCGCTGTTCAGCCCCAGCCGTAGCCCGAAAGCAGGCTTGCTGTAGGCTTGACCAACCAGCAATAGTGAGATAATTAGTAAAGGAATAACCTTCTTCACGATATGGTCCTCGTTTCTTCCATGTTTTATGGAATATAACGCTATTTTATCGAAACTTCAATAACCTATTGAACCGCCGAGCCGGGCGTCCCCGCCCGGCTCGGCGAGGTTTAAGCCGATTCCCCTCTTTCTCGCCGAGCAAGGTTTAAGCGCCGAATCTCCTTCAAATACTCGATGACCCGAGGGCGCGGGCCCCTGCCGGAATCAACCGCACACCACCCGCCGAGCAGTGGTCGCCGACCCTGCTGCAAATCCTTCTCCGCCGAGCAGTGGTCGCCGACCCTGCCGGAATAGAATCACAAAATAAAAAAGGCGGCCTCACTGAAGCCGCCTCTTATCATATTTACTCAAACCAATCTTACATACCGTCATTATGCATGTTGATTCCCAGATCACGAGCCTTCTTCCAAAGGGTCGTGCGATCAATCTTTAGCAAGCGTGAGGCACG
>JAHIZR010000508.1 GCA_018814465.1 bacterium
ACGCCGGAAGCGCTCATGGAATTGCTGGAGCGTGAGTTGCCCGGGATTGCCGAGGCGATGCGCGCCTATGGCCAGAACCGGACGCATTACTCGATGCTGTCTCGCTCCTTTGCGGGGGTACGAGGACAGACTCTGATCGTTTGCTTTCCGGGCTCGAAGAAGGGCGTGGCTGAATCGCTGGATGCGGTCTTTCCGGCGGTGCTGCATGCCTTCAAGATGATCTGGGGCGGAACTTATGCCAGACATGAGTACGGAGAGGATGAATAAAATGCTCTCTTATGAAGCGGCGCAGGAGCTTGTGCTGAAAACAATCACGAGACTGGACGCTGAGACGCTGCCTTTGAAGCAACTCTATGGAAGATGTCTGGCTGAGCCATTGTTGGCAACGGTGGATTTGCCGGGGTTCGATTCGACCGCGATGGATGGTTATGCGGTGAAGCTTGCCGATATCGAAAAGGCTACCGACGAGTCGCCGGTGCGGCTGCCGGTAGCGGCGGATATTCACGCCGGAGATGTGCCGACAATAGAATTGAAGTCCGGAACCGCGCAAAGAGTGATGACCGGAGCGCCGATTCCGAAGGGAACGGAGACGATTGTTATTCGCGAGGACACGAATGAGCTGGGCGATTTCGTGGAGATTCGCAAGCCTGCCAAGCTCAATATGAATATTCGCAGACAAGGAGAGGAATTCAAACAGGGCGACATGGTGCTGCCGGCCGGAACGCGCTTGAATCCGGCGGGAGTCGCGCTGATTGCTTCTCTGGGCTTGTCGGAATTCAAGGTGTACCGCCAACCGAAGGTCTCCATTCTCACAACAGGCAGTGAAGTAGTTGCTCAGGGAAAACCATTGAAGCCGGGCGAACTGTATGACTCCAATTCGTGGGGATTGCTCGCCGCGCTGCAGGAGATGCGGATCGAGCCTGTTTCGATTGCACATGTGGCCGACACCGTAGCAAGCACCGTTGCAGCGCTTAAAGCGGCGGCGGAGCAGTCGGATATTATTATTACGACGGGAGGAGTCTCGATGGGCGACAGCGATTTCGTGAAGCCCGCGCTGCGCGAATTGAATGCTGAAATTTATTTCGAGAAGGTAGCGGTGAAACCGGGCCGCCCGATGTGCTTTGCCAATATCAAGCATGATACGGACTCAAGACAAACGTTTGTCTTCGGCTGTCCGGGAAATCCGGTTTCGGTGCTGGTGTCTTTTCATGGTTTTGTTAAGCCCGCTATTCAGATGATGATGGGATTGTCGGAATTTGCGCCATTCAAGGTAACCGCCAAACTGACGAAGGCGTTGAAGAAAAAAGCCGGACGGCGCGAGAACGTGCGCGGCTATGTTCAGGCAAAGGCGGACGGATTCTATGTGACTCCGACACAGGGGCAGATGTCGCACATGCTGAGCGGAATGGCGGTTGCCAATTGTATTATTCATTTCCCTGCTGGAGATGTCATGCTGCCGGAGGGAAGTGCGGTTGAAGTGGAACTTCTGTCGCCGATATATTGAGTTTTTTTGCGACGGTTCCGTATCGAGTTTTCCAAAAGCCTTTCTGCAGAAGGGCTTTTTATTAATTCGCCCTGCCTCTAACTATTGTGTAAGCTATTCTTCTTCCCGCAAATCCGCTATGTGGACCTGTTTTGTCATATTACAGGCTTAACGGCCAGCGATTGTCTTGACATGATTACTGGCTTATATTGTATATGAAGAGGAAGATTTTCACATTTATTGCAACTATTAATGAGGAATGGTGATGCTTAAGCAAGCATGAGCATCCCAAATTAACAGGCGATATTATGGCTATAAAGAAAAGAGACACGCGCAAGCCGATTTTGTCGGGAGTGCTTTTGCTCCTGACGGTCGGATTGCTGCTGGCTGTTGAGACCGGCACCACTCCCTATACGCCGCCCGATCAAGTCCGCTTTAACAATCCGCCATTCAAAGGACGAGAGATGACTCTGGGCGAGCAGTTGGCTGTATGGAAGGCGATTGACAGCATTAGCACTCCGCCGCCGGATTCCATTCGCTGGACCGATGCCGCGGGCAGTACGAAAACCGTGTCATGCGATTCCTTTGCTGATCTGCTCTCCGAACAAATGAACAGCGGACGCATGGAAACGGACGTCAGCGGCGGCGGAAAGGATCACGGTCGCAGCGGTGTCAACCATCTGAGTGACGGCAAGGCGACGGATAAGGATCAGATGAATGTGGATTCATCTCTGCTCTCCTGGGCTGCCGCCAGCGATGATTCTCTGGTTTATCTCGAGGAAACCCTGATTCACGAAGCAACGCATAAGGGACAGAAAGTAAGCGAGATGACCACCGACGAGGAGGAGATCGAAGCACTGGAAGCCGAACTTGCCTATAAGGATTCCTGCGGACTTGATCTCACGAACTGGTACTATCTGGAAAAATTCTGCCTGCTGTTCGGACATATGCTTCACCACACGATCACGAAGCCATTCGGAGGTTCACTGCTCCACTATTCCATGAACGGCTATCTTGGATTTCTCCGACATAATCCGAATGGCGATGGCGTCGACTATCTGGTCACGAACGGACCGACAGGAACCGCTGTCAATGAATATGATCTGAATCTGTACGGGATTCGGCATGCAGCCGATATGGTGACCTTTGACAATCACTTCATGCTGCCGCCTGACCACTGTCTCGCTGTGACCTGTGGAGGTGATCCGCTGACGGGAACGGCGTCGATCAATCTGCTGAGTATTTATCAGGGCCAGTTTATGAATCCGGTGTGGGATTACCAGTTCGGACCGGCGCAGGGCTATGATCCGATGTTTTTCTACTGTATGACCAGTTGGGATCCCACGGGGAAATGGTATGTGATCGATTCGACCGGTCATCAGATTCTCATTATGGTGGATTCTCAGCAGTCAGACGGTGTCCCTGATGAAATCACCGGAGTTTACGCCAGCGCATCCTGGCCGGGATTCGAGCCGTTGCTGGATATGAAAAGCATCCAGGCAACGGAACATCCGGAGCTGGGATTCGGAATTTTCGTGAGTGATCGTGACAAGGGGGAAACCGATGTTGTCTATCCCTATGATGATTTCTTTTTTCTGCCGGACACGCCCGCGCGTTCCGACTCTGCGGATTCCTGCGTTCCGGTTAAGCAATATGAGTTCCTGAGCTTCAACCCGGACATTCAGTATCCTCTCCCCTGGGATGGAGATGAATTTGTTCACGTATGGGGTAGTTGGGAAAGTGATATTCAAGTTTGGACATCGGATTCAATCATCACCACCGGGATTGAGTTTCTTGGTTTGGTTCACATGACCGATACGGTCGATGCGGTGTGCGGTCTCTCGCGCCCGCTGGTCGCCGGCGAATTCATCTATGCTTATGATGCGACGCTGGACCTGAATCTGCGTCTTGCCACGAAAGTGGTTGATCCGACTCCCACAGAGGTAACGATCAATTTCGATTCAAACGATGGCATGCTGAAGGTGTACTATGGGAATGGTCTGAAGAATTGCCACTACGAGCTCTGGTCATCGGATGATTGCATCGAATTCTACAATACAGGCCTAACATCCACTGACGGTCATTTCGAGTTTCCGCTGCCGCCGCAGGAGAAGCAGTTCTATCAGGTGCGGGCGGTGCGATAGGAAGTTAGAGGCATGTCCTTGCTTCAAATCAGTTTACAATTCGTGTATATTTATGAGGATTCAAAAACCGAAAGATTACTGCAAAAAAAACAATCTTCTGTAGTTTGCAGCCCAAACTACAGAAGCTCTAGTTAACTTCAGCATTATTCCTCTTTTCTCTTGACAATGCAAGTTAGAGGTACCATATTATTCACGAACAACCCTATCTATTCTCCGGCGGGGGTTGGGAAATGCTGTCTCAACTTACATCAAAAGGAGTAAGCAATGAAATGGTTTTTGTACGCTTTAATGGCGCTAATGATCGCCCTACTCGTAATTTTCGGGTGCAACAGCGACGATGGATTTGGTATCAGAACGGGCGAAGATCAGAGGAACGAATTACGAGGCACAAACACTCTCGATGAATCATGGGATCAGGCAGGGATTGATCACAACCGAATCATGTCATATGTTGGTGAGTGGCTTCAAAAATACTATAATGAGAAATGGACAGAAGAAGAAACCAAAGAACAAATGATGGAGGCAGTTCTTTCGTTCTATAAAGATAGCTTAGGATACGATACGACAAATGGTAGACTATTTCTGAAGGAAGTTGTTGATTTTGAGTATACTTTAGGTCGTAACAGCAACATGCCGAAGCTGATCGATGATCTTGTGAACGATAAACTGATTTCTGAAAGGGAAGAGAACTATCTTAGGAGATTGGTTCAATTCGTTTATGTGGATACCTTGGATTCAGCAGTATATGCTGATAGTATAAGCGTTTTTGAAGAAGATGTCCTGAAGGTCAGTTGGAAGACGGAAGAAATCCTTTGCCTCGACTTTACTGCAATCGCCAAACATAGCTGGGAATTTAGAAAGGTCGGATGGGATCCGGATGGGGATGGTATTCCTATCTCCGGTGTCCGTTGGGGACCGGTAGGTCGTGCGGACTTAGGAGGAGCGATTTTAGGTGGACTTACGGGTGGGGCTGGTGGAGCGGGGATCGGTGCTGCTGGAAGCTCTGCTTGGGAGATGTGGATGCAATGCTGGGAAGATTATTGGTAAGATTCGGGATCGCTGTTACATTATAGACAAATAAAGGAAATAATATGGATTGGACTCCCTTTGTGAAAGGCAGCATACCTGCACTTGGGGCAACAATTTGCTTTTTTCTTGCAATGAAAATCTTCCCGCGTCTTTCGCGCCGTAAGAATGAACAAAAAATCACATACGAAAGACTCAAGCGAGACCGAGACATTTTCGTTTATATGCTATATTTTTCCGGAATGTGGGTGATGTGGGTTGCACCTCAAGTCAACGATGTTGCTGGTCGAGAATGGATGGTGGTGATATTTGCAGTTTCGGTATGGATTGTGCGCTATGTTCTTCTCTTCATTGATAATCTGTTTCATCGTACTAAAAAGGAATCAACTATATACACTCAGAGCAGCAATTAATTTGCCACAAGTTGTTAATTGCTCGATGCGTATTAACAAGCTGGATAGATTCTATCCGGCTTGCTTGCTAACGACAGTGTGTTTGAAAGTATTCATTATGATGCGTTAGGAACGAAGAGATAATTTCATTTCCTTTTCAACACAAAGCAATGGAAGCGTTACTCTAGGATTTTTTTGCCGAACCGATTAGCGACATGAAATACAACTGTACTCGAAGCCCGGTGCGCCGGGCTTCTACTTTTGGCTCAATCTCTTGACGAATTGCGTGGAATTTCATATATTCTGCACGACAGGAAGCAATTCAGGAGATTCTGGAATGACTGATTCGAAACCATCCGGTTCCCAGCATGCTTTTCAGGCGGAAGTGGCGCAGCTGCTGGATTTGGTGGTGCATTCGCTTTACACCGACAAGGAAATATTCATTCGGGAACTGATTTCGAATGCTTCCGATGCTCTGGAGAAACTGCGCTACCTGACGTTGACGGAAAAGGAAATCCTCGAGCCGGAACGAGCATTGGAGATTCGCATTCATGCGGACGACGCGGCCGGAACTTTTATCATTCAGGACTCCGGCATCGGCATGACGCATGATGAGGCTGTCGTTAATTTGGGAACCATTGCTCACTCCGGTTCGCGCGAATTTCTGAAGCAGGTTGCCGAGCAGAAGGCCGGCGGCGCGGAGTTGATCGGACAGTTCGGAGTCGGATTCTATTCCGCTTTCATGGTGGCATCGGAAGTGATCGTTGAGAGCCGGTCGTGGCATCCGGAGAGCGCCGGCATCGTCTGGACTTCCACGGGCGAGGGTTCCTATGCGATTGAAGAAAAGCCGGGACTGGAGCGCGGCACGAAGATTACTCTGAAGCTGAAGGACAGCGAGCAGGAATATGCTAAAGCGGAACGCATTCAGCGGCTGATTCATCGCTACAGCAGCTTTGTCGCGTTTCCGATCTTCGTTAACAATGAAAAGACAAGCACCGTGCAGGCGCTTTGGTCGAAGTCACCCGCCGAAATCTCGGAAGATCAGTATACCGAGTTCTATCGCTTCGTGGCGGGGCGAGCGGATGAACCTTTTTACAGGCTGCATTTCAATGCCGACGCGCCGCTTTCCATTCATTCCATCCTCTTCGTGCCGGGCGAAAATATCGAGCGGTTCGGAATGGAACGCGCGAAGCCGGGAGTCTCCCTTTACTGCAAGAAAGTGCTGATTCAGCAGCATGCGGATAAGCTATTGCCTGAGTATCTGCGGTTTGTGCAGGGAGTAGTTGACTCGGAAGATTTGCCTTTGAATATTTCGCGCGAATCCATGCAGGACAGCGCCTTGATGAACAAACTGCGACGACTGCTCGCCAAGCGCATCATCAAGCTGCTGAAGGAAGAGGCGGATAAGGACGCGAAGCGCTATGCGGAATTCTTTCAGAAGTTCGGCATGTTCATCAAGGAAGGTGTGACTTCCGACCGCGATCATTCCAAGGAGCTGGCCGAACTGCTGCGCTTCGCATCGTCAATGGGCGAAGACGAGGAACAGGTGTCGCTGGCGCAGTATGTCTCTAATATAAAGGAGGGGCAGAAGGCGATTTATTATATCAGTGGTCCGAGCCGAAAGATAATCGAATCCGGTCCTTACCTTGAAGTCATGGCAAAGCACGGCTACGAAGTGCTGTTCTGCTACGACGGCATGGATGATTTCGTGATGACATCGCTTCGGGAGTACGAGGGGAAGCCGCTGGTTTCGGCGGATTCAAGCGAACTTGAACTGCCGGAGGATAAAGCTGCGCGGGAGGAGGCGATGCCGGAAAAAGAGGCAGGCGATCTGGCGCGCTGGCTGAAGGATATTCTGGGAAATAAGATCAGCGATGTGAAAACATCGAAGCGGTTAAGCAGCAGTCCCGCGATGCTGGTGAATCCGAACGCGATGTTCACGACCGGAATGCAGAGAATTTTACAGGCGGCAAACCAACAGAGCCTTGGGGCAAGCGGAATGATTCTGGAAATCAATCCGGCGCATCATATCCTGCAGCGGCTGAATACCCTGCGCGAAAAAGGCCAGCCGGATGAGTTAGCGAAGATTGTTACTGAGCAGTTGCTGGATAATGCGATGATCTCGGCAGGGCTGCTCGTCGATCAGAGACAGTTGGTCGAGCGGACGATGCAGTTGCTGGAACGGGCATTGGAAGAGGAAGGCAAAAAGGAATAGAGCGTATCCCAAAAATATCATAGGGAGATTTTTTCACCGGCACGCCGAGCCGGGTTAAGCAGCGAGAGTGTTTCCATCGTGCGTGTGTCCCGAAGCTCGCGCAACCCTGCCGGAATCTTAATTGGGGATAGACTCTTAATTGTACACGATCCCAACGGCGGAAAATCCTTCGCCGCGCCCCATGCGAAATTTCTTAAGACTACGCTGTAATACGTGGCTCACGATGACAGTATCAGCTCACATAAATACTTCGATGAATATCATAAAATAAGAAAGCCGAGGCGACCGCCTCGGCTTCTTTATTCGCTGATAAATGAGATTATTTCAGCATCATCATCTTGGTTATCCAGCGCTGGCGGTCGGTTTGCAGAACGGCGAGATAGAGTCCTGACGAGAATCCGCTCGCATTCCAATTCACGCGGTAAGCGCCGGGACGAACCCGCTCCGACACAAGTTCAGCGACTTGCTGACCAAGCACATTCATTATACTCAAAGTAATGTCCGATTCCATCGGCACGTCGAAGCGCAGAGTGGTTGCGGCATTGAAGGGATTGGGATAGTTCGCATACAGCATGAAATCCGTCGGCATTCCGGCGATTTCATGCAGCGAAGAGGTGGTATCCTGCAGCAAGAAATGAAACCGTTCATTGCATTCAATCGTCGTATCGGGATCGTTGGATGAGGCTTCCACCCACCACTCGACGATGCCGCTTTCGTTGAAGCCCATGAGTGTAGGGACAATATTCAGACAGGTATCCGTCAAATCAGTGAAGATCGCAAAGGTATCGGCTGATTCAAGATTCAGCGTGAAGACGACGAAGTCGCCGCCGTCGATGTCATAAGAGCGCTCCCAGCAGAAGAGTTGCGATTCAATAATCGTCAAGGTGTCTTGATCAGGCGGAGTCAACAACGCAAAGGGAGTCGGCGGATGCGGCACGACCGTATAAACATTCCACCACTGATTGGACGAGCGCGCGATGCCGTTCGCCCCGATAGCCAGCACGCGCCACCAGTAAGTCGTGCTGTCGGCGAGACCGGAAAAGGTCATGGTCGTTTCATTAACAGTCTGCGAGATGACAATCTGATTGAAGTTCGCATCCTCGGCAAGCTGCACCCGGTAGAGCGGAACGGGAGTCTGTGTTCCCTGATTCAAACTCTGCTCCCAAACGAGTTCAAGATTCATTTCATCCACTCCCGCTTCGTCCGGCGGCGACAGCAGATTAAAGGGCGTGGAAGGGTTGTGCGCGATGGGGAAATAGAGCGGTCCCAAATCGGCGATCGTTGTGTCCGGGTCCAGCTCGTCGAGCGGATCCCCGGCATTGACGCAGGGCGAATCCTGCGTCAGACTATAGTTGGACGAAGCGGTATCCGTGAAAAGCGGATCAGCCGAGATATTGAAGTAGATATCCGACTCGTCCCCATTAAAGTTCGTAGTGTCGATGACGCTCAAGCCCGCCGGTGCTGTGGCCAAACCGACATATTCTTCCGGTTCGTTGCCGAAGATATCGGAGAACTCAATGACAGCGCCGGCGTTGTTCAGAATGAACTGAATCCCGGAGCCTTGCGACCAGGACACGATAGAATTTTTCAGATGCGCGGAGGATTGCTGAAACAGGATACCGCCGCCGCCGTTGGCCGCAGAATTGCTGCTGATCGTGCAGTTGAGCAACGCAGGAGATGAACCGTTTACATAGACTCCGCCGCCCTGGTCATCGCATGTGTTGTCAACGATGAAGCAGTCTTTAATTTCAGCGGGCGACCACCAGCAGTAGAGTCCGCCGCCTTTTCCTGAGCAGTGGTTTCGCTCAATCGTGCAATTACTCAGGCTGGATTCGCTCTGATGGAGATAGACACCGCCACCAAGCAGGCCGCATTCGTTATCCTGGAATCTGCTTGTGACAACTGACGCCATCGAACCGCTGGCGAGACAAAGACCGCCCCCCTTCAAGGAAGCGTGGTTATCGGCGATTGTGCACTCTTCAAGAAACGGGTCGGAGGCGGGGCCGACATAGATGCCCCCTCCTTCTGATGCAGCGAGCAGAGCTTCACAGTTTAGAACCGCGCAGCCGATGAATTCCGGACCGCTATTGTCGAGGTAGATCCCGCCGCCATGCACGCGCGTCGCTTCGGCATTGATATGGGCGTACTCGATCGTTGTATAACGCATATCGCATTGGTTATCCGCATTGATGAATTCCACGCCGCCCCAGCGATTATCATTCTCCGTAAAGTATCGCGAAAACAAGACCGGCTGAGTCGGCAATCCGCGGGTGGAAAGCCGGCCCTCAACGATCATGCGATAATCTCCGGCGAAAAGAATCGACGTTCCGGCATCGATAACGAATTCATCGCCGTTTTCCACCAGCAAGTCGCAGATCACCGCATATTCTCCCGGTGCCACCGTGCCGCTTAACGCGCCGCACAACAGCAGCGGTCCGCCGGATGTGCTTTCAAATAAACCTTGATCGGGAAAAGTATTCGACGGCAGC
>JAHIZR010000509.1 GCA_018814465.1 bacterium
CTCTGGCCTGTCTCGAAACAGAACCGATGATCACCTCTTAAAGGACGCAAGGAAATTGTGCATGCAAACCTCCCCGACTGTAACAGCGGCTGATCTTCCCGATCACCTGTCCATAGCTGTCCTGCTGCCCTGCTATAACGAAGAGCTTACCATCGGCAAGGTTGTGCGCGAGTTTCGACAGCACCTGCCGACGGCCGCGATCTATGTGTTCGATAACAATTCCAAGGATCGCACCGCCGAAATCGCCCGCACTGCCGGAGCGCATGTGGTTCCTTCACGGATTCAGGGTAAAGGCAATGTCGTGCGGCATATGTTCGAAACGGTCGATGCGGATATCTATGTCATGGCCGATGGTGACGATACTTATCCGCCGGAATTCGCCCCCGGATTGATCAGAGAACAACTCGACAGCGGAGCCGATATGGTGGTCGGCACCCGCCTGACACACCATCATGATCAAGCCTTTCCCGTCTTTCATGGATTCGGAAATAAACTCATCTCGGGCTTGATTGCCATGATGTTCTCGTCGTCGGTCACGGATGTTCTATCCGGCTACCGCGTCTTCTCGAGGAATTTTATCCGTTCCGTCTATCTCGAAGCATCCGGTTTCGAAATCGAGACCGAACTGACTCTGCAGGCGCTGGTCAAGAATCTTACGATTCGCGAAATCACCGTCCGCTATGACAATCGACCTGAAGGCAGCGATTCCAAATTGGATACTTTCTCCGACGGAGCGCGCATTCTTCGGGCGATTTTTATGCTCTTTAAGGAATACAAGCCGTTTGTATTCTTCACGACAATCAGTGTGATTTGTTTCATAGCCGGGCTGATTGTCGGATGGTTCCCGATTAAAGATTACATCGAGACGAACTACGTTTCTCACGTGCCGTTGGCATTGTTGGCGGCGTCACTGGAAATCCTTGCGGTACTCTGTTTCGGTATCGGTTTGATTCTGAACTCGATCATTCGTTCCCGCTTTGAAACGCTCGACACAATGAAAAAACTCTTCCGCCACATTGACAAACTGAAGCGGTAATAGCTCCCTTTTACATGAAGCTATCTTAGAATTACTAGCCGCGACCTCCCGGTCGCGGACATACCTTTATGAAAAGCTGTCGTTCTCCGCGACCGGGAGGTCGCGGCTATTAAGTGAAAACAATCGGGCAATCCAAGAATGTCAATTCTAAGATAGCTTCATATTTCAGAAAAGGTCAGGCGATTTGCCTGACCTTTTTTACTACTTCGCTTCCAGCGTCTTCAGCGCTTTATACTTGATTTCAAGCTGTTCCTTATCCGTCTCGGGCCATTTATATCCATAGAAAGCCGCTTCCCAGTCGCCGTAGTCGGGATTGGGGAGCATGAACCACTTCGTTCCCCAGCGATCCGCATAGGAAACCGCCAAGTCCACGCGTGCCTCCGGCGAAACTTGTGTTTCCGGCGCGAAGTCGTTGAAGTTGTCGCCGAACAGCATGATCACTCGGTGTGTTTCCGCGATGTGTTTCCGGCGGCTGCCTTTGTCCGATCCCCAGTCCTCCTTTTCGCCTTTGGTCAGCAGATGATCGCCCTCCGTATCAAAGGGGAGCCCCTCCTTGATGAGATTCTCCCGCGTCGCCTCTTCCACATCGCTGCCGCGATTGGTTAAATAGAAGATCGCGACTCCCAGTTCATCGGCCTTCACCAAAAACTCCTTCACACCCGCCATCGCCGGAGCTTTCGCTTCGTTGCACCACGGTATCCAATTTTCCTTGCGGTAATGATCATTCGTCAGGATCAGACGCGATTCGAAAGCCGTATTATCCAGCACGGTTTCGTCCACATCCAGGACAATGGCGGGGGGGAGGGCGGCATAGTTCTCGCCCTGTTCGATGCAGGCCGTCCAACTGGAGTCGGCCAGCGCCACCGGCAGCAGCGCCTGCGCGGTGCCATAGGTCTGCATACACACCGCGGTATATTCCGCGCTCGTCTGCATCCACAGATTCGCATGCAGCAGCTCATGAGTCTTGCGGCTGCACGTTCCCGGACACTCATGATCAGCCTTCTTCTCAGCCGTGCAGCCGGTCAGTAAGAGAATATTCAGCAGCAGAATCAGATATTTCACGACAACTCCTTGCTCAAAATTGAGTCTGGTTTGATTCAGACTAAATATCAGCATTTCCCCTCAAAAAAGCAACGGGCAATCCCCTCCGAGTCGCCCATAATCCCCCGATATCAATTTACTCCCCCGGGACCGAGGCATGGGTAAAGCCCGTCTAAAACTTACTCGTGCTTCTTACTTCACCAGCAGCATCTTCTTTGTTTCCGTATAATTGCCCGCATTCAATGTGTAGAAATACGTTCCCGAGGAAAGTTGCGTTCCATCGAAAGTGACGGTGTGCGAACCAGCCGTTAACCGGTCATGGACGAGTTTCTGTACCGTCTGCCCCGTAATGCTATGCACAGTCAACGACACCGCGCTCATCACCGGCAAATCGAAGGCAATTGTCGTGACCGGATTGAACGGATTCGGATAGCAGGGGTGGAGCGTTTCCGTCCGCGGAATAGTGAGTGGTGCGCGTTCGTTGATATCTAGCGCTTCCGAACAGTCATAGATCCCGAAATCAGATAGATCGGCCACGAAGATGTAGTTATTTCGCACTACTATGTTCTTCACCGTGCCTTGCGTTCGGTAGTATCCAACCTCTGATGGGTGATTAGGATCTTCAATACTAATCACTCGGAAGCCGAACCACTCGTCTCCAAGAAAAACAAAGTTTCCGGATAAGGCTATGCTCGTAGCGTACCAGTCCTGCTCATACTCCCCGAATTCTATCGGTTGCGAAGGATCCCAAACACCAATTATCCCTATTCCGGCACTCCTGAACGCCAAGTAGATAAAATCATCATCGGCAGCCAAGTCTTCAATCCATCGCGGATCCTGATAACTACCCACTTCTTCCGGATGTGCCGGATCCGAGCAATCAATGATCCTTATTCCGAACGTTTCACAGAAAACGCAAGCGATATTTCCGGAAACGGCTAAATTGGAAGCCGGTTCTGGCAAAGCACAAAATCCTACTTCAGTTGGAACTCTCGGAAAGGTAATATCAAGTATACGCAGTCCATTATGGTAGTCGAGCACATATGCGTAATGCCCTTCAATAGCGATATCGGCGGCATCTCCGACGGGATCGTAAGCTTCCACTTTTATCATAGCGTTTGGATCTGAGATATCTATTATAAGTAGGTCATCTCCGAGGTCCAATCCGTAGGCGTAATGATCATTGACTATAAGACTCGTAATACCATTAAGCCAAGGGAACAATCCGGCTTCAACGGGATCACTCAGATCTGAAATATTGACTGAACGTAATCCAGATTCCGGATCAGCTAAATAGGCGAAATCCCCTCTTACAGCAACATCAACTGCGGTACCCTGTCGAACATAGTGTCCTAACACATTGAGTGTAGTAGGATCAGTAATATCGATGACGCCCAACCCGTCGTTGCCCCATGCAACATAGGCGAGATTATCTGAAATTGTTACATTCAGAGCGCTCATCAGTATGCTTAGATCCTCTATTTCAATAGGGGCTGCGGGATTCGAGACATCAATTACTCGTAAACCATTCGACCCGTCCGCGACATAAGCGTAGTTACCTTCGATTGCTACACTATACGCATACCCCTGCGTGTCATAGAATCCAACCTCATAAGGTGATTCAGGAGTTGAAATGTTGATTATTCGTAGACCCTCCGATGCATCAGTCACATAGGCATAATTACCGACAACCGCTACATCAAGAGCATACCCCGGAGTGTTATAGAATCCTGCCTCTACGGAATTCCTTGGATATTGGATGTCAATAATTCGCAGACCACTTCCACCATCCGCGACGTAGGCATACTGTCCGGCAATTGCGACTCCCTTTGCTTGCCCCGGTGTGCTGCAATGTCCCGCACTGAACGGTGACTGCGGAGCTCCAATATCAATCACTTGTAAACCGGCATCACCACTCGCCGTAAAAACGTAGTGTCCCGAAACTGCTACACCTTCAGTGCTCTGCGGCAAATCAAGTAAACTTACTTTTGCGGGGGCGGTTGGATTGGTAATATCTACTATCCGCAATCCTGAATAAAAATCCGCCACGTAGGCATAGTTACCTGACACCGCCACATCATATGCGAAGCCGAGATCGTTACAGAATCCTATTTCAACCGGATTTGCCGGATCGACAGTATTCAGTATTCTTAGACCTGACTCTGAAGCAGCGACGTATGCTAATGTGTCCGCTATTGCGAGATTTCGAGCTTCATCCCAATAATTGATTTCACCCACTTTCCGCACATTCAGGCTGTCCTGCGCGAAGCTCTCGCCCGCGATCAGCAATCCCAACAGAATGAAATAGATCATGATTCGTCCCTCTGCTTGATTTCAAGGCTTACGATGTTTGACCTGAATGCAAGAGAACTTTGGCTTGTATCTGAATTAGAGAAATAATTAAAGCAACGGGCAATCCCCTCCGTAATGCCCGCTTTCCCCCGGCTCCTTCCGCTTCTGGCTTTCGCACCCTCTGTACGGATTGCTTTAGCCTCCCATCGCGCTATTAGCCCCCAAGAACGGTTTCGCTAATTCCCATGCATGCAATCCTCGCCTAAGACGATTCCATCGGAAACCATAACACAAAGATCGCTGTGATTGTCATAGATTCCGGCAACGCTCCCTGTTGTGTGGCCGTTTGAGTCCGTCAGAGGCAAGACCTCGACGAGCTCACCGAGAGTTGGGAGTGCTTCAAGTTGAACTCCGGCGAAAGGTACTCCGAAACCGTCGGTATATACCGCATCGAAATCGTAGCTGAACAGAAGCTGTTCGTTTTCCCACGAATAATGCTCATTATACACGGTAACCGTTATCACATCCGGCAGCATCCGGCAGGTCAGAGTATCTTTAACTGTAATACTGCCGACCGTAACTGTGAAAATCTCATCGCCGGACGGTCCCAGTGATGTAAAGAGCAACTCAACTAATCCCTCCGCATCCGTCGTATCCCGCAATGCGCTATTC
>JAHIZR010000510.1 GCA_018814465.1 bacterium
ACCCTCTCCTTCGACCTGATTCATTCTTGTATGGTGAAACTGAAAGTGTTCGATGTGATCGGGCGGCAGGTGGCTACATTAATAGATAAGAATATGACCGCCGGTTCGCATCAAGTAATGTTCGATGGGGCAGGCTTGACCTCGGGGATTTACTTTGCGCGGATGACGGCAGGAAGCAAGACAATAAGCCAAAAGATGATGCTGATTCGGTAGCCTACTTACCCGATTTCGCCTCTCCAAACTCAATACTAATGACCACGACCTCGTGGTCTTTTTCTTTATATACAATATCTTAATGGCAGCATTATCCCGAAAACAATTTTGTTCTATCCTCTTGACTTTTCCTTCATTTCAATATATTTTACATGCGTAATATCGTAATGAGTAATATTCACATATATACGGAGTAGCTATGGGTTTTGATGAGCTCCAAATTGATCTTAACAACCGCGATCACCTGAACCTCGCCCTGCCGAAACTGCTGGTGGCCACGGGCGAAATCTATGAAAAAGCCGGAGACATACTCGTCTTCGGCGCCTACAACCTGACCACTTTCAAGTATATCGTCCTGCACACACTGATGGAACACGCGAGTCAACCTTCCATGACCGAGCTGAAAAATATGATTATGCGCAGCCCCTCGAACATGACGCAGGTCGTGGACAGTCTGGCGAAGGATGGTCTCGTCGAGCGCATTCCCTCCCCCACCGATCGCCGCATCAACCTGATCCGCGTGACGGAGCAGGGCCGCAAGCTGATGGACGAGGTTGAGGATTACTTCGTGACCCGGATGCGCAACTATCTCGCCGAATTCACCGATGAAGAGCTGCGCGTTACCGTCCAGTTGCTGCTGCGCATGATGAAAGGGGCGGTCCGCGAACTGGGACTTACCAATGCTTGTCTGCCGGAGGTCAAATCATGATACGAAGCATTCTGCTGTCAGCTTTCTTACTGCCGTCCTTGGTCTTAGCCATGACCGCGCGGGAAATTGCCGACAGCTACTCGCGCTATGCTGTTGATCACAACTCCTATTTGCGCGCGCAGCGCCGCGAAATCGATTTGGCGCGCACCGAACGCCGCTCCGCTTTGGGCGCGTTTATGCCTGTGGTCGATCTGAACAGCCGGCACTCCTGGGCGGATGGCGGTCGCGATATTGAATTCGATGTCAACGAGTTTCTTCCCTCCGAAGTGCTCCCCGTCGATCTGCCGCCGACCGTTATTCCCTTCCTGCGCACGAAAGAACAGGAAACCAAACTGCAGGTCACGCAACCGCTCTTCACCGGCGGCGGTCTCTTTTACAGCTATCGCGCCACCCGGCAGGCGGAACAGGCTTCCGTCGCGGGCTATGAAACCGCAATGGCGGAGCTGACTTTGCGCGTCCGCCAGACCTACTACCAATATTTGCAGGCCCGCGAACTGCTGGACATCGAGCAGCATCAATACAAACTCGCCGAAGAACAGCTTCGCGTCACACGGGCGCTCTATGAAGTGGGCAAGCTCGCCGTGAGTGAACTGCGCCGCGCCGAAGCCGGACTCTTCGCCGCTGAAGCCCGGCGAATCAGCGCCGAAACGCAAATGACTACAACCAAGCAAGCTGTCAATCTGCTCTTGGGACGCGACCTCACCGACGACATTATGCTCCCCGGCGAGAACAGCGACAGCCTCGAAGTGACACTATCCGATGTCGATCCTCTCTCACTGCGCCCCGAGATGACGCAACTGAATTATTCGATCAACACCCTGAAAGAACAAAAACGCGCCGTGCGTTCCGGCTATCTGCCCATGATCAGCGCCGCCTTCGAGTATGGCTATCAGGGCGAGAAATACGATTTCAATGAAGATGCCGATTACTACATGCTCTCCGGCGTGCTGAGTTGGAACCTCTTCGAAGGTTTCCGCACCAATCTGAAACGGCAGAAAGTGGAGCTCGCCCGGCGGCAGCTTGAAGATCGCCGCGACTTCCTCGAAAAAGAGATTCAGCGGCAAGTGGATACCGCCGCCTTAACATTGAAGAGCAAACAAGCCGAACAGAAAGCAGCCTCCCAAGCCAAGCTCGCTGCCGCAGAAAGTCACCGGCTGGCTGAAATCCGTTATCGCGAAGGCATGAGCAGCCAACTCGAATTGACCGACGCCCGCACCGCGCTGGCCTCCGCTTCCGCGCAGGAAGTCCTCGCGCGCTACGGCTGTCTGATCGCCCTCGCCTCCTATGAACACAGTCTGGGTTTATCCCTGAAGGATATTGAACAATGAATTTGAAACACATACTCCTGATCCTGATCGCCGCTTCTCTGCTGATAACTGCCGGCTGCAAACAAACTCCGGCACAAGTCAACGAGGCTCCGGTCTATAAAGTTCGCGTGATGGAAGTCAAAGCCATGCCGCGCGCGGAACTCTATTCGGTCAGCGGCCGCGTCATGCACTCGGATGAAACCTTCGCTTCCTTTAAGACAGGCGGCATCTTGCAGAAGCTGTTAGTTGATGAAGGAGATTCCTTCACGAAAGGCCAACTGCTTGCCATGCTCGATACAACAGAAATCGCCGCCATTGCCCGCACCGCGCTTGGATATCGCGACAAGCTGGAGCGCGATCACGCGCGCATCGAGAAGCTCTATGAGGAAAAAGTCGTCAGTCTTGAGCAGCTGCAGGATATCACGACCGCTCTGAATACCGCGCGCGCCGACGCCCAGCGCGCGGAATTCAACCTACAGCGTTCCATGATTCGCGCCCCCTTCGACGGAATCGTTGCAATGCGCATGAAGAATGAAGGCGAAATGGTGGACTCCGGACATCCCGTCTTTCGACTCGTCGAGATCAATAATCGTCTCATCGCGAAAGTCACCGTCCCCGCTCGCTTCGTTAATTCACTCTCGATTGGAGACAGCGTGAAGCTTGCTTTCGACGAAGCTGGCATCGAAAAGACCGGCGCAATCAGCGAGTTGGGCGCAGTCGCGCTCCCCGGCACCGGTCATTATGAGGTGGAGATCTCCTTTGCTGTCGATCCGCAGCTGCGCGAAGGCATGGCCGTCCGAGCTTTCATTCCCGGTCCCGAACAGTCCGCCATCGCTTTGCCAACATCTGCGCTCGTAACGGGTGATAAAGACCGCGGCCGTATCTACCTTGCGGTTGATTCTCTCGCCCAATTGGTTCCGGTCGAATTCATCGGATTCGAGGATGATTCGGTTTTGATTAAAGCGACGCTTCCCTCGGGCAGCAAAGTGGTAACCGAAGGAGCGGGATTTCTGCGTGACGGCGCGCGCCTTCAAATCGTGGAGCGGGATTTATGAAACTGACTGATCTTTCGCTTCGCAACTATCAATTCACGATTGTTGCGATTGTCCTGCTCCTGATTTACGGTATCACAGGCTACCTGTCCATGCCGCGCAGCGAAGACCCCTTCATCAAACCTCCGGCGATCTCGGTCTTTGTCATTGTTCCCGGAGCCACTCCCGAAGACATCGAAACGCAGATCCTCGATCCGCTCGATCAACTGATGCGTGGAATCGAGGACGTCAGGCACACCGACGGCACCACCCGTCCCGGAACGGCCTCCCTCTCCATCCAATTCGAATACGGCTCTGATCAGGATGAAATGCTGAACAAAGTCGAGGAACAGGTCGCGATCGCCCGCCGCGATTTCCCCGAAGGCGTCGTGCGTGTCGAAGTCATCGCCTGGTCCACCTTCGAAGTCCGCATGATGCAGGTTGCTCTGGTCAGCGAAACGCGCAGCATGCACGAGCTCAGGCAATGGTCCGACGAACTGGAACAGCGGCTCGACGGAATCAGCGGCCTGCGCGGACTGCGAACGTTCGGTTTGCAGGAGGAAGAAGTGCGCGTCGCCGTTAATCCCGAGCGGCTGGCCGAATCGAACATTCCTTTAGTACAAGTCATCGGCGCCATTGAAACCGCGGGTGTCAGTATCCCCGGCGGCGCAGTGGATATCGGCGAACGCCGTTTCAATGTACTCACTTCCGGCGATTTCGAATCCGTCGACCAGATTCGTAAAGTTGTGGTCGCGGGAACGCCTGCGTCCCCGGTTTACCTGAGCGATGTGGCGGATGTGAACTACTCCTATGAAGACCGCACCTATCTGACTCGCACGAACGGCAAACGCTGCGTCTTGATAACGGGACAGCAGAAAGAGAATACCAACGTCACGATTCTCATGGCAGCCGTGCGCGCGGAAGTCGCGGAGTTCGCCAAGACGCTGCCGCCTGACGTCGAGCTGATTTGGGTCTTTGATCAGTCCGAGCATGTCTCGCATCGTTTGAGCAATTTCTTTCGCAATCTATTTCAGGGAATCATGCTGGTCGGAATCGTGGTGTTATTAGTGCTGGGCTTTCGCTCCGCTTCGATTGTCATGCTCACTATCCCGCTGTCGTTTATTATCGCTATGGGTTGGATTTCATCTTTAGGCTATGCCATCCAGCAGATGACCATCGCCGCCATGGTGCTTGCGCTCGGACTGCTGGTTGACAACAGCATCGTGATCACGGAAAACATCAATTCATTTCTTGTGCAGGGCTGCAGCCGCTTCGAGGCCGCCCGAAAGGGAGCCATGCAAGTCGGCTGGGCGGTGGTCTCAGCGACAGCCACTACCATTCTTGCTTTCGTGCCGATTGCCATGATGGAAGCGGAGTCGGGACAGTTCATCCGCTCGATGCCGATCAGTGTCATGCTGATTCTGTTCGCTTCACTGATTGTTGCGCTCACTTTTTCACCGCTGCTCGCGTCGCGAATTCTGAAGCCCATTCGCTCTGAACAGCAGCCGCGCACCGTCAAGCTGCTCGGTAAAATTATTCAAGGTCCCTATCAGCGACTGCTGCATTGGGTTTTAGGGCATCGCTGGAAGACGATTGCCTTGACAGTTTTGACTCTCTTCATTGCACTCGCACTTTTCCCCATCGTCGGTGTGTCCTTCTTCCCCAAAGCGGATAAGCCGATCTTCATCGTGGACATCATTCTGCCCAAAGGCAGTTCGCTGGATGCCACCAATCGCGCTCTGACATGGGCGGAGGCTATTCTGCTGCAGGAAGAGGATATCGTCACTCTATCGGCTAATCTCGGGCGCGGTCAGCCATCGATCTACTATAATCTCGGTCAGGCGCTCGAATCTTCCAACTATGCGCAGCTGCTGGCGCAAACCAAACCGGAAATCGTCGCCGGTAAACTTCAGCCGATCTTGGAGCGGCTGCGGGAGCGGTTCGCTCAGTATCCCGGCGCGCGTATCGAAGTGCGCGAACTCGAGCAGGGCCCCGGTAGTATTGCGCCGATTGTGGTGCGCGTGCATGGACAGGATATGGCTGTTCTGGAGCGGCTCACCGGAGAGAT
>JAHIZR010000071.1 GCA_018814465.1 bacterium
CAATAACAGTATCCCTCGCGTCAGCGTCACCATCCATCTTTGCTGCGGATCCTCGACTCCCGCCATCGTGATCACGCCCCACCATTCCTGATACGCCCAGAACGATAGCAGCACGATCAGATAGAGCGGCGTGACAAACTTGATGATGAAGCGGTAAATCCCCGGCACCTTCAACTGCGCGCCGTGTCCCATCTCTTCGAAACCGCGCTTTAAGCCCAAAAAGTAGCCGAACAAAATCACCATAATCGTCGCCGACACGACAGGGAGCACCGTCCCCGCCCAGAAATCCATCTCGTCCAGCGTCCCGTAGCGCATCGTGAACACCAGAAACATCGTAATCAAAAAGTTGAACGAGCCCACCGCGGCAATCGCCTGCTTCTGCGTGAGGTCGAGCTCATCTTTAAGGAACGTAATCGCCGGCTGAATCAGCGACACCGACGACGTAATCCCCGCCACGAACAGCAGGAAGAACCACAGCAGACCGAAGATCGCCCCGCCGGTCATCTGCGCGAAAATCAGCGGCATCGTCACAAATCCTAAACTAAACGAGCCCCCCTGCGCAATTTCCTGCGCACCCGCCGCGCCGTAGAACACCGCCGCCGCCACGATCCCCACGCTCCCGCCTAAAAGCACTTCCACGAATTCATTCGTCGAGGCGGAGGTCAGACTCGACAGCACCACGTCGTCCTTGGCGCGCAAATAGCTCGAATAGGCCATGATGCAGCCCATCCCCACCGACAGCGTAAAGAAAATCTGTCCCGCCGCCGCGATCCATACCTTCGCATTGGAGAGGCTTGACCAGTCCGGGTTCCACATGAAACCGAGCGCGTTCGTCACGTTCCAGTCGGGGTGCGCGGCGTCCGGAGCGCCCAGCGTCAGCACCCGCACCGCCAGCACGAGCCCGCAGAAAATCAGAATCGGCATCCCGATCTTGGCCAGCTTCTCGATCCCCCGCGAAATCCCGTGATAGATAATCCAGTAGTTCAGCACGAACACGATGCCGAACACGATAATCGCCGCCCACGGGCCATTAAAGTACGGCGTCTCCGCGACGGCGATGAAGCCTCCGAAAAAGCCGCCCATGTCTCCCGCCGCAATCGCCGTGTCCCAGGCTCCCGTGAGGGCGAAATAACTGAAGGCCAGCGTCCAGCCCTCGATATAGACATAATAAAAGGTGATGACCGTCGGCACGAGGATGGACACGATGCCGAGGTATTTCGCCCACGGCCTCCCCGAGGTGATGCGATGGAAGACGCCCGGCCCGGTGCCGTGATTATGCCTCCCCCCGTAACGGCCCAGCGTCCATTCAATCCACGCCAGCGGAATGCCTAAGAGCAGAAAAGCTATGAAGTAAGGCACCATGAACGCCCCGCCCCCGTTGGCCGCCGCCTGTGAGGGAAAGCGCAGGAAATTCCCCAGTCCCACCGCGCTTCCCGACACGGCCAGAATCACTCCCAACCGCGATCCCCACGCATCTCTGGTCTTCACCGAACTTGTGTCACTCATGCAGCAAATCCTAAGTTTTGTCAATTAAGCAACATATCAATCCCCATTATATAGCACATTGCCACAAAAATCAAGACTTCCCAGCACCGAACTGACATTATTTGGGGTGGTGGGCGGGTATAGATTCAATGACTACGGGAGGACATAAGGAGGGTCTCAATTCTCCGGGTCGGTGGGTGGGTACCCACATCGTCATTCTGGACACCCACAGTAGTCTTCGGATGTGGGGCGTCCAGAATCTCTCTTCTCCGCTCTCCCCCCAAAACACTCTTTCCTTTGGGGGGGATGTAAGGGGGGTAACATTCTTCTGGGGTGGGGGGCGGGATCTTGCTTCTGCTCGCCGAGCCGGGCTAAGCACAGAAAACGTTACGCTTTCGAGTCCGTTTAGGTGCGCAACCTCACCCGGAATCTTACTTCAAGTTTCATGTTTCATCCCTCTGCCCTCTGCCCTCATCCCTTGCCTTGCCCTCTCCTTTCTCCTTGTTCCCCCTGCCCTTACCTTCCCCTATTGCGCCCCTATTGCCGCACATCCTGACACGATTGCCAGCTTTAAGCATTGTTATTCTTGTAATTATGCAAACTTAAATGATAGTTATTATTCTATTTAATTTTATGTGTAGCAAGTGAATTGCATGACTATTAGATTTTCACGGGAGTAAATCTATTGAATCTCTTGAGCAATAATCGTATCATAATTGTGTTGCAATTCTGATATCGGCAAAAAAACATTGTTAATTAGGCACTACGGAACCATATCTTGAATCGAGTTGAAATAAATAACGACGTTTTACGTTGGGTGCTTTCTCGCTCGACTATTCCGTATGTAAAACTTATAGAGCGTTTTCCGAAACTACCTGAATGGCTAGAAGGCGATCTTAGCCCAACATTTTTGCAAGTAGAGGGACTAGCGAAGGCAACACTCACGCCGCTTGGATACTTTTTTCTATCTACACCGCCACCATACTCGCTACCGATTCCACACTTTAGAACTTTCAGAGACGAACGAGGACAAAATAGTAGTCCGGAGCTTATTGAAACTGTTCATCTTATGCAGCGTAGACAAGACTGGATGAAGGAATACTTAAACGATCAGGGTGCTGAGCAGTTGAGAATTGTGTCCTCCTCTGATCGGGCAGATTCATATCGAGAGGTTTCAGATAGAATAAAAGCCTGGCTACATTTGCGGGATGATTGGGCCGCAGAACATCGGAATTGGTCGGATGCTCTGCGTGCACTAGTAGAATACATCGAAGCTTCTGGAATTCTGATTGTCATTAACGGCGTTGTAGGCAACAACAATAGGCGAGCTTTAGATCCAAAGGAGTTTCGAGGTTTCGTATTGGTTGACGATTATGCGCCCTTAATCTTCCTCAATGGAGCTGATTCAAAATCCGCTCAAATGTTTACGATAGCTCATGAACTTGCACATATATGCTATGGGTCGAGCGCCGCATTTGATTTAAGAGACCTACAACCAGCGGAAAATGAAATCGAGGTAGCATGTAATGCAGTGGCTGCTGAGTTTCTTGTATCCGAAGACCAAATGCGAAGACAGTGGCGGAGTGCACCAGATCCTCCGAGTGCTTTTCAACATCTTGCGCGGATTTTCAAAGTGAGTGAGATAGTAGTTGCTCGACGCGCTTTGGACCTTGAACTTGTTTCCAGATCAGACTTTTTCTCATTCTACAACGAGTATTCTTCTAGGGAGATTAAAAAACGAAAGGATTCTTCTGGGGGTAATTTTTGGGCAAATCAGAGCTTCAGGATTGGGCATCGTTTCGGCAATGCAATTGTCAATGCCGTTCGAAGTGGTCAAATACTCTATCAGGATGCTTTTCGACTCACTGGGTTACGAGGCAATACATTTAAAAATTTTATGGCGTCTTTTGACTAAAGGATTGGGGAACAATGGAATATGTTATAGACGCAAATATCTTTATAGAAGCATCAAATAGATACTACGCATTTGACATCGCCCCGCCGTTTTGGGATCACCTGTTGAATCAGGTGGCTACTGGAACTATTTGTAGCATTGATAAGGTTGGTGCTGAAATTGCTCAAGGGAAAGATGATCTTGCGAAATGGTCTCGTACTCGGTTTAATCATGCTTACGAAACTACAGCATCTCCTGAAATAGCGAATGCTTATAGGCGAATTATTGATTGGGTACAGAACAACAATCACTTCAAGGATTCAGCAAAGACAGAGTTTGCTAATTGCGCTGATGGTTGGATAATTGCTTATGCACTCGAAAATAATTGCACAGTAGTTACACATGAGGGATTCGATTTAGTCTGTAAACGTAAAGTCCTAATCCCAGTTGTATGTCGTCAATTCAACATTCCGTTTCTGAATACGTTTGAAATGCTTAGAGCGCTAGGTATCAGGTTTAGATAATCTGAATGTGTTCTCTACTTGAGCAGAAACCCCGCAAATATGCGGGGTTTTGTATTTGTTTGAAAATTGTGTACTGTCCTCAGGCTAACGGCGCCACCGTGGAACGGAAATCGGTACTGGACGGTTTCATTTTAATGGAAATGTTCAGTTTTGAAGATTTATTGTTAGTGCTTTTCATAGGCTTACCCTCGTTCTTAGTTTCTCTTTGAACAGAATTTGTTCGTCGAATTTCAATCTTAGCTAAAATTGAATCTACTACAAATAAGGTGCCCAGCACCAACATCGTTACTGGAATTGAACCAGTCGCCATCGCCGCTAACCTGAGAGCAGCATTTAGTTGGGTTAATATTATATACTTTTAAATCCTTACTTTGTTCCATCAAGCTTGACTTTTCTATTTATCTGTCGTATATTACATCCAGTCATTGCTAAAATGACTGGATTTGTTTTGCATATAATTCATTTTTCTTATTTTATCCTTTTTCCTTTATCCTTTCTCCTTTAATTCCAATGGCTTCATCTCCCAACGGCAAGGCTCGCTCCCGAATGAATGCCCTGAAACACGGACTCCGAGCCACCGACGAGCTATTCCTGCAATCCCTTAACCCCAAGGAACGTAAGCTCTTCCGGCAGATCAAGAACCTCCTCCATTAAAGACTACAAACCCCAAACCGACCACGAGCAACTCTTGGTAGACGAAATTGCCATCCAGCACTTTCGCGGCCTCTGGCTCTATCGGCTCGAACAGCAAGCCGCCCACAACCCAGCATCGGATCTCGACATCCCCAACTCCGTCATTCCCCTCATTGACCGCTTCTCCCGCTACAACACCCGCATCCTAAAAGACATCAAAACCCTCCACAATCGCCTCTTTTCCCTCTATTTTCAGCGCGGCGATCTGTCCCTAACCCCCTTCGTAATCAAAGAATAAGCCCCTCTTCGTTCGACAAACCCCCCCTTTTCCTCCAAATTCTATAGCATTTTTATCTTCATATTTATCAATATAATACAAAAAGCCAGACCTAAGTCTGGCTTTTAAGCTCCGGGAGAGGGATTCGAACCCACGACCTAGTGGTTAACAGCCACCCGCTCTACCGCTGAGCTATCCCGGAAAGAACAATAAATTTAAGCAAATCCTTGTGAATTGTCAAGTACCTTCCGCACCCGCGCCGCCCCGGGACCGCCCGCAAGTATGCTCTTATCACAACCGGAGCTTGCAACTTATCTCATCTTCAGTTATATTATAGCCTTATTCAGGATAAAAACCAAATTCTCAAGGAGATCGCATTGAGCCGCAACAAGACCATCATGAAAATGCTGCATCGCAAGAAGATGAAGCGCATCAAAGCCAAACTGGAAGCCGCGAAAGAGGCCGGAAAGAAGAAGTGAGCGACTGTATCTTCTGCAAAATCGCCTCCGGCGAAATTCCCGTAGACAAGCTGATTGACGACGAGGATGTCGTTGCTTTTCGGGATCTTAACCCGCAAGCACCGGAACATATTCTGATCATCCCCCGGCAACACCTCGAACGACTGGCCCATGCGGACGAAAGCCATTCCGACTTAATCGGAAAGCTGATCCTCGCCGCAAATAAACTCGCCAAAAAGCTGAAACTGGATGAGTCCGGCTATCGTTTAGTGATTAATAACGGCGAGTCCGCCGGACAATCCGTCTGGCACCTCCATCTGCACCTCCTCGGAGGCCGCGATTTTAATTGGCCTCCCGGTTAATCTGTTCGTACAAATCGCGATTCTGCTTGATTTTTTCCCAGATTGCTTGTATATTCGCCCAAACAGGACGACTCAAATATAAAAGGAACAATGATATGCTGAAGGGTTTGCGCACTCTCATTCTCCTGGGGATAGCCATGACACTGCTTTTTGCGGCGTGCAAGAGTGGTCCTACGCAACAAGAACTGTTTGAAAAAGCGACAGTTGCTCAAGAAAGAAGTGATTTTAAAGCCGCTATCGAAGCTTATCAGGAATTCGTCACGGCGTTTCCCGAGGCTCCTGATGCGCCGAAATGTCAGTTCATGATCGGCTATCTATATGCGAATCATCTTGACGATGATGCGAGCGCGAAAGAGGCATATCAGAAATTTATCCGCCTCTATCCGGAAAATGTGCTAATTAAAGATGCGCAGTGGGAACTTGATCATTTGGGAATGGATGTGAATGAAATTGACGAATTGAATCAGATATTGGGTTCCGAGGAAGATTCCACGGCGGCTGAAGCGGATTCAATTACCGGATAAGTGCTAAAGATTTATTGAATAAAAGGCAAGATTTTAGATCCCCAACAGGGGGTCTATTTTTTTATATGACGCTGCTGGAACTTTCGCAAAGCTACCGCTGTTATATTCCTTGAGTTGAAGTAGTTAATAATGTAACTGTTAGACAGAAATGTCGGAGGACCATGGACCAGGATATCCGTGAACTGACTCTAAAAATCGAACGCGAGGCGGAACTTGCGGATCGCTTGTTAGCAGAAACCGGAAAGCATTTATTCGGTCAAAAGTATATGATGGAGCGCCTGTTGATCGCGCTCTTCGGCGGGGGACATATTCTATTAGAAGGCGTGCCGGGACTGGCGAAGACATTAGCTATTAAGACGCTGGCGTCGTCGGTGCATGCGAAGTATCAGCGGATTCAATTCACGCCTGATTTGCTGCCGGCGGACTTAATCGGAACTCTTGTCTACAATCAGAAGGACGGGAATTTCACGACCAAGCACGGACCGATCTTCGCGAATTTCGTGTTGGCGGATGAAATTAACCGCGCGCCGGCGAAAGTACAATCCGCGCTGTTGGAGGCGATGCAGGAATTTCAAGTTACGATTGGCGAGCAGACGTTTCATTTGCCGGAACCGTTCCTCGTGATGGCGACGCAGAATCCAATCGAGCAGGAGGGAACCTATCCGCTGCCGGAAGCGCAGGTTGACCGCTTTATGCTGAAGATTAAGATTGATTATCCGCGGCGCGATGAAGAGACGCGAATCATGCGGGCGTACTCGCAGACGGAAGTTCCCGAGCTTAACGCAGTCGTGACGCCGGAAGAGATTTTGCGCGTGCGCAAGCTGATCGAGTCCATCTATGTTGATCCGAAGATTGAAGATTATGTGCTGGATATCGTTTTTACGAGCCGCGAACCGGAACAGCATAAGCTGCCGGATTTGAAGCCGCTGATTCAGTATGGCGCCTCCCCGCGAGCTTCCATCTATTTATTAAAGGCGGCGCGCGCGCATGCGTTTTTAAGAAGACGGGGTTATGTGGTGCCGGAAGATATCCGGGCGATCGGCATGGATGTGCTGCGGCATCGCATCGGAATTTCCTATGAAGCGGAAGCGGAGGAGATTACTCCGGAAAATATTATTACGCAGATTTTCAATACAGTCGAAGTACCGTAATCAGCCGTGCTTGAAACCAGAGAAATACTGAAGAAAGTCCGGCAGATCGAGATCAAGACTCGCGGTTTGGTGAATGAGGTCATGTCGGGCGAATATCATGCCGTGTTCAAAGGTCGCGGGATGAACTTCGCGGAGGTGCGCGAGTACCAGATCGGCGACGACGTGCGTTCCATCGACTGGAATGTTTCGGCGCGCATGGCGAAGCCGTATGTGAAAATTTTCGAGGAAGAGCGCGAGCTATTGGTGATGCTGTTGGTCGATGTATCGAGCTCGTCGGCGTTCGGTTCCGCGGGAAGTCTGAAGCGCGATTTAGCGACCGAGTTGGCGGCGGTGATGGCCTTTTCCGCGATTCGCAACAACGATAAAGTCGGACTATTATTATTTACGGACCGGATAGAGAAATTCGTCACTCCGCGAAAGGGAAAGAGTCATATCCTGAGGATCCTGCGCGAATTGGTGACCTTTGAGCCGAAGCGCAGCGGAACTGAGATCTCGGTCGCTTTGGAATATTTGCTGCATGTCATCAAGAAGCGGTCGATTGTCTTTCTCATTTCGGATTTTATCGACAAGGACTATCTGCCGATCTTAAGAATCGCTTCCCGCAAGCATGATCTGACGGCGATTCATGTGATCGATCCGCGCGAGCACACGGTTCCGCCGGTCGGTCTGGTCAAGCTGCATGACGCCGAAACGGGTGATTCGATCTGGATCGACAGCTCTTCACCGACCGTGCGCAAGGAACTGCACACGCGGTTTACCAACTGGCAGCAAGGAGTGAAAACCGAGTTTCAGCGATCCGGTCTGGATTATCTGCCGCTGGATGCCGATAAGGATTATGTTCGTCCGCTGATCACGTTCTTCAAGAAGAGGGAGCAGAGGAGGTAGGATACCCCCTTTTGAGGGATAAAAGAGGAAGGTATGAAGTATGAGGTATAAGGTCTAAAGGAAGAAAAGAAAGTCGCCCCCTTCGAGCTTATCCCCAAATGGATTCCGGCGGGATTGCTTCGACAAACGCTGATGCAACACCCGGGAGGGTGCTGCATAGTAGTGCGCTGGATTGCAGGGAGTTCGGGATTCCGGATAAATCAACTACGAAGACTTGTTGATTTTCCGGAATGACAAGCATTTTTTTTAGCTTATAAAGATTCCGGCGGGGTTGCGCACGATTACGGGATCGAAAGCGGAAAACTCTCTGTGCTTAGCCCGGCTCGGCGAGCAGAGACCTCTTTCCGGCGGGGAACTGCAAAAGCTTAATCCCCGCTCGGCGGAAGAAGAATACGTTCCGGGCACCCGGGGACGGGAGCCTCGGCGGAATTCTGAGAGCACCCAGAGATGGGCGCCTCAGTGGAATGTCATAACCTATATCAGGAAAAGATTGCGGCCGGGTTGCGCACCTGAAGGAAATCGAATAGATAGCATTCTCTGTGCTTAGCCCCGCTCGGCGAGATTTTGCAACACGCGGGAGCGTGCTGCGTAGTGTCGTTTCAATATAGGTGTGCTTGGTTCAAGATAGACCCCCCCTATCCCCCCCCGCGAGCAGGGGGGAACAAGAATGATTAACCGCAAGCAGGGGGAAGAAGAATGTTTTTCCAATCAAGTTAAATCGATTCTACAGAATTCTAATTATGTTATTACGTTAATGGTGTTTTTGAGATATAGTTCAGTTTTGACGGCGATGCTGTTTGCAGTGACGG
>JAHIZR010000511.1 GCA_018814465.1 bacterium
ATTAAGTTCGGTGCGCGAGATCCCATAGCATTTATGGTAGAGCGCATTCATGTCATTAGTCGTGACGGCATTGCGGTCGGTATAGTCGCGGCCGAACTGTCCGGACCAGGTTTTAGCCTGAGGAGTTTTGGATTTGGTTTCGATCATTGAGTTCTTTCTGGCTGGTGTCATGTTCAAGTCTATGCAAACCTCACGCCGCAGGTTAATAATTTAAAAATAAAGGATTTAATTTGTTATGTCAGACAATATATAGGTAAATCGCGACTTGAGATGCTCTTTTTCAACCTTCGAGTGGTCAAATTCAGCCGGTCACATAGTTTTGCATAGAGGGAGAGGGAATGCTCGGATGCCTCTGGAGGATGAATAAACCTTGAAAAAAGTTATTTGGCTGTAGTGGGAAGGTTGTATACAATCCGAAAATTCACTATTAATGTATACTGGAGAACGACGTAAACAAAGTCAATTTCTCCTCATCAGGTCTAATTTAGAAACTATTCAGGAGGCAGCATGGGCGAAGAGAATCTGGCAGCACTGTGTGTAACGGCTTTTACGGCGGTTTTTGTGCTGTTAGCAGTGCTCGCGGGAGTAATGGAACTCATCATGAAGGTCTTTCCGCAGAAGATAGTTCGCACCGATGCCGCATTTATAGCAGCAATTACATCAACATATAACGCGCTGATTCCCGGCGCCAAGGTAACTCGTATCGAGGAGTCTAAATGATTTACGCGCAGAAACCCAAGACGATCCGTGTGATGCTGACGACATTCCGCGACGGATTACAGAGCATGTTCGGCGGCAAATGCCGCTTTACAGATATTAAGCCGGCGATGGAGGCTGCAGCCAGAGCAGGCGTTCATCACTTTGAGTTTGGTGGAGGCGCGCGCTATCAAGCGCCCTATTTCTACGTTGGCGAAGATCCCTTTGAGACGATGCAGAAGATGCGGGACACGGTCGGTCCGGAGCCGGACTTGCAGATTTTAACCCGTTCGATCAGCGGTGTCACGCTGACAACGCAGAACATCACTACGCTGAAGCTGCAGGCGAAGCTGCACAGGAAGTACGGCACGACTTGGGACCGCAACTTCGATTATATGAACGATGTCGACCTGTTGGTCAAGACAGGCAGGCCGATTGTCGAAGCGGGCATGCATCATCAGGCTTGTGTGGCGTTGATGGGGCTGCCGTTTATTTCTACGAAGGCGCACACTCCGGAGTTTTACATCAAGGTCGCTAAGGATCTGCTCAGCCGCGACATTCAGGTTGATTCGATTTGTCTGAAGGATGCGTCGGGAACAACGCCGCCGCAGATTGTCTATGAAGCCTGCAAGGGAATCCGCAAGATCATGCCGCCGGAGATGCCGCTCTGGCATCACAATCACGATACGGCATCGACCGCGGTTGCCTGCAATATGGCGGCGATCGAAGCCGGCGCGGACGGCATTGATTTATCGGTGCGCCCTTTGGCGAGCGGAACCGTCCAGCCGGATGTGCGTTCGATGGCCCATGCCTTAAAAGGCACAGGCTATTCGCTGGATATCGACGATACCAAGATGGGTGAAGTTGAGAATATTCTAACTGAAGGCTTGAAGGACTATGAATTCAATCCGGTGGTGACATCGGCTGATGCTCGTGTCGTGGGTTTCCCGATGCCGGGCGGTGCTATCGGTCCGAATGTTCATATGATGGTGAAGGCCGGAATTCTTTCGAAATATGGCGACGTGCTGGCCGAATTTCCTGTCGTGGTGGAAGCCGGCGGTTCCTGGACGAGCGTGACCCCGGGAAGTCAGCAATACTGGCTGCAGGCGTTCAACAATGTGCTGTATGGCCGTTGGCAGAAGATTGATCCGGGTTACGGAAAGGCTGTGCTGGGATATTTCGGCAAGACTCCGCTGCCGCCGGATCCTGAAGTTATTAAGATGGCTTCAGAGCAATTGAAGCTTCCGGTTCTTACAACCGATCCGCTGGAAAAAGCTCCGGATATTCTTCCCGAAGCCAAGAAAGCATTGGAAGAGCGCGGCTTGCCGTCTGATGAAAAGTCTGTTTTCCTTGTGGCTGCCGCGATGGTGCCGGGCAAGAATATGGAGCTGAATGAAGGAATTCGGTTGCTCTCGGGCAAGCCCAAGATCGATCTTCCTCTGAAGAAAAAGGAAGAGCCCGCCGCTCCTGCCGCTGCTCCCGCAGCAGCAGCCCCCGCTCCCGTTGCCACGGCGCTGCCTGCCGGGCCGATCACTACCCTATGCGATGTGGCCGAGAACGGCACCACGCGCCGCTTCAAGGTAACGATTGAGATTCCCGGCGGAAGCGCGGTCCCGGCTGCGGCACCAGCCTTATCTCCCGCTGCCGCCGCTCCGGCTCCTTCGGTCAACGGCAAGACTGTGGAAGTATACTCGCCGTTTGAAGGGGAAGCTCCGCTGGTTGAGCTTCATGTCAAAGTGGGTGACAGAGTCACTCAGGGTCAAGTCCTGGGGGCGGTCGAAGCGATGAAGGCGAATCATAACTTCAAGGCACCGGTGGCGGGTACGGTGGCTGAATTGTTTGCCGGAATAGGTGATGATGTAGCGTCCGGAAAGCCGATTCTCTCCATTAAGGAGGGATAGGATGGATGTCTTTCTGAAGCTGCTCTCGCTGTCAGGCTTCATGAATATCGGATTCTCCGAGATTGTGATGTACCTGATTGGCGGCACGCTGATTTTTCTTGCGATCACCAAAGGCTATGAGCCGCTGCTGCTGATTCCCATCGGCTTTGCGGCGATCATGGCGAATCTGCCGCTGGGACATATGGCGGCGGGGATCGGATTTGATGAAGGCTTGATGCAGTTTGTCTATAAGCACGGTATCAAGACGGAATTTCTGCCGCCGGTGATCTTCCTCGGAGTCGGTGTACTGACGGACTTTCGACCGCTGCTTTCGCGGCCTTATACTTTCTTGCTGGGCGCCTCGGCACAGTTAGGGATTTTTATCGCTGCGCTGACTGCGTTTTATTTTGCCGGTTTTGATATCAAGGAAGCGGCGAGCATCGGTATCATCGGCGGAGCCGACGGTCCGACTTCGATTTTTCTGACGATTCAGCTTGCGCCGCATTTGCTGGGCGCGGTGGCGGTGTCGGCTTATAGCTATATGTCGCTGGTACCGATCATTCAGCCGCCGATCATGCGGATGCTGACGACGAAGTCCGAACGAGCGATCGCGATGCCGCAGGCGAAGCCTGTTTCGCGCACGGCGGTGATTCTTTTCCCGATTATCACCGGGATGGTTGCGATTTTGGGAGTGCCGAGTTCCGCTCCGCTGGTCGGTATGCTGATGTTCGGGAATCTGCTGCGGGAATGCGGTGTGACCGAGAGACTGCGCAAGACCGCGGGCGGCGCGATGATCGACATTGTGACGATCTTCCTCGGACTGGCGGTTGGTGCGACGATGGCCGCTTCGAACTTCCTGCAATTTGCCACATTGAAGATTCTGTTTCTCGGCGCGGTGGCATTTTGTTTTTCAACCGCGGGCGGCGTGCTGTTCGCAAAGCTGCTGAACCTGTTTTTGAAGAAGAAGATTAATCCTTGTATCGGCGCGGCGGGAGTATCGGCGGTTCCGATGGCCGCCCGCGTCGTTCAGAAATTTGTTTCGGATGCAACCGATGGCCGCGTGAATCCGTTGATGGCGGCGATGGGACCGAACGTTGCCGGAGTTATCGGTTCCGCCGTGGCTGCCGGAGTATTTCTTGCGTTATTGAAGTAGTGCGTGCTTGGGGCAATTTTCTCATTGCAGGAGAGACCCTGAGTTTACCGTGAGCAAAAAGCTCCACCAGCGATGGTGGAGCTTTTTTATGCGGACTCAAAAGGAATCAGGGGCGAATGATCTTGTCAGCGGTCGTCATGATTTGCACGGTCATGTCCATAGTGCCGACTTCTCCGATCAGTAGTTTGTCGCGGCGCTTCATGTGATCCAGACAGGTTCCGCAAGTGGCGATGCGGACGCCGCGTTCCTCGAGCTTTTTCAGGGACTCAATCACTTCACTGCCCTCTGTGGTAAGCAGTATCCCGCTATTCGCGCAGCCGATTACATCGACGCGCTGATCGGATTTGGCGAGTTCCGACAGGAAAGACTTCATCAGCTTGCGGCCGAGTTCGGGATCGCCTTCGCCCATTTTGTCGCTGGCCAGATAAAGGAAAGTCATTTTATTTTTTCTCCTGTATGTTACCGCGAGTTATTCTGAATATAATCATTTTTAGATAAAGAAAAATAGCTGCAGCCTTCGAAATAGTTAAGTTCCTTCGGCAGGTCATGAATGGTCCAGCGATAGATCAAGCCGATTTTTTCAAGGACTCGCGCGGAGGGTTTGTTATGCGGCAAGGTAATGCCGACGATTCGCGGCAGCTTCAGCTCTTCAAAACCGAAACGAAGCATAGCGGCTGCCGCTTCGGTGGCGATGCCTTGATTCCAGTAATCAGGGTGCAGGCCGTAATAGAGTTCGACATCGGCCGGATCCACCAGCATCGGGGCCAGTCCGCACCAGCCGATGACACGGTTGTTTTCTTTCCAGACAACGGCGACTGAGAATTTTTCCGCTTGGACGGTAATCTTTCGCTTGTACTTCTCCATCAGCGCCGTCAGAGCTTCCCGGACTTCCTCCATGTTTTTCGTCGTGGAATTGACATTCCTGACAACCGCTTCGTGTCTGACGATTTCGTGATATTCTGCGGCATCGTCCATCGTGAACCGGCGCAGCAGCAGGCGATCAGTTTCCAGTCTAAAATGATCAAGCATGGTTGTTTGTTGCTTCAGGCTCAGGCTTACCAGAGCGAAACAGTCTCGTGAAAGGTGACAACATCTTTGTCCAAGACAAGTCATCCAGAATGGTGTAGATCACCGGCACCACGATCAGAGTAAGCAAGGTGGAAGTAATCAGACCGCCGATGACAGTGATGCCCATGGGCGCGCGGAACTCTCCGCCTTCGCCGAGGGCCAGCGCGACGGGCAGCATGCCGAAGATCATGGCGAAGGTCGTCATCAGGATGGGACGCAGTCGGACCGGTCCTGCTTTCAGCAGGGCTTCGGTTCGAGCCAATCCGCGTTCGCGGAGGGTATTGGTATAGTCAACGAGAAGAATTGCGTTCTTGGTGACGAGTCCCATGAGCATGATAATGCCGATCAGGGACATGATGGACACCGATCCTTTGAATAGAATCAGTCCCAGCACGGCGCCGACGATTGCCATCGGGAGCGAGAGCATAATTGAGAAGGGATGAACAAAGCTCTCGAACTGCATGGCCAGAATGATGTAGACGAAGATAATCGCCAGAATGAGCGACATAAAGATATTCTGAAATGATTCGGCCTGCATTTCACCCTGACCGACGATGCCGATTATATAGCCGGGAGGGCGTTCGATCCGGTCGATTTCGGCGGAAGCGTCCGCGAGCACATCGCCGAGCAAACGATCCGAGATATTGGCGGTAATTTGAATCTCTTTCTGCCGGTCGTAGCGATTGATTTGTGAAGGGCCGACGCTCTCTTCGATCGTGGCGACGTCTCCGAGCCGCACCAGAGCGTCGCGGCCGGCGGGAGTCTTATGTTCGGAGGGCACTCTCATTTGAATCAGATCTTCAGGGGTGGTGCGATCTTCGGGCCGGAGTCTGACGCGCACATCGAAGCGTTCATCGCCTTCCTGATATTTGGTAGCGACATAACCGTCAACCAGAGCGCGGACCGTGGAAGCCAGACCTTGGACATTCACGCCGAGATCGGAAGCGCGGTCGCGGTCGATGTGGATAACCAGTTCGGGTTTGGAGGATTCGAGACTGGACTCGATATCGACAGCGCCGGGGGTACGGCGGACAACAGTCTCGACCTTGTCGGCGAGTTTTGTGATCACATCCATTTCAGGACCGCGAATACTATAAGCGATGGGTTTTTCTCCGCCGCCGGGGCCGGATTCCGCGGCAAAGCTGAGGGTAGCGCCGGGGATAGCCGACAGCCGCCGGCGCATGTCCGCCTTGAACATCTCCATCGATCTTGCGCGTTCTTCCTTAGGAGTGAGCTTGATGAAGAGCGACGCTTTGTTGACCGGATTGTTGCCCGCGCCGATCGAGGTCATCACATCGGTGACTTCCGGCTGCTCGAGCAGCTCGTTTTCAATGTAGCGCGTGATGGCGTCGGTCTGATCGAGCGAACTGCCGGGAGCGGCGGTCACGTCGAGCACGAACTCACCGGTGTCATAGGACGGGAAGAATTCACTGCCGAGGAATTTGAACATGTAAAGACTGCTGAAGAAAATCACGATGGAGAAGAGCACAACGGTCTTGCGATGACCGAGCGCCCATTTCAGGATGATCTGATAGCGATTATTCAGCAGGTTGAAGCCATGATTAAACCAGTAGAGCAATCGCCGCAGGGGACCGCCCGAGTTTGTCAGCTCTTCATCCTCTTTCCGCAGCCAGCGCGAGGACAGCATGGGGGTTAACGTAAACGCAACAAACAGTGAGACGAGGACGGCGACGGAGATGGTGATTCCGAATTCGAGAAAGAAGCGTCCGACGATACCCTGCATGAACGCGACGGGCACGAAAACAGCGACGATCGTGAAGGTTACGGCCATGACCGCCATACCGATTTCACTGGTAGCGAAGTGCGCGGCTTCCATCGGCGGTTTGCCTTCGTGCAGGTGCCGGTAGATATTTTCGATGACCACAATGGCGTCATCGATCAATAGTCCAACCGCGAGCGAGAGGCCCATCAGCGACATTACGTTAAGCGTGAAGCCGAAGGCATACATCAAAGTGAAAGTTGAAATAATCGAAGTCGGCAGGGCGATCGCGCTGATAATCGTGCTGCGGACATTGGCCAGGAAGAGAAAGATCACCAGCACCGCCAGCAGTCCGCCGTAGAGGATGTCGAAGAGCACATCATGCACGGAATTGCGAATGAAGATAGAGTTATCGCTGGCGACGGTAATCGAGATGTCGGCGGGAATCTCTTGTTTGAGTCGTTCAATTTCATCATTGAGGCGATCTGCCACGACGACGGTATTCGATCCCGATTGTTTGCGGATTTCGAGACTGACCGCGGATTTGCCGTTGTAGCGGGAGAGGCTTTCGCGTTCTTCCACGCCGTCGATGACACGGGCCACATCTTTCAGCCGCACGATGCGATCTCCGTTCTCGGAGACAATCGTTTCGGAGAATCCTTCGACGGTTTCGAAGCGACCGAGGGTTCGCACGAGCAATTGCCGCGCTCCCTGATCGATGTTGCCGGCGGGCAGTTCGAAGTTGGCGGCGCCGATTTTATTGATCACGTCGTTGATGGAAAGGGAGTAAGCCTGCAGGCGGTCGGCATCGACCTCGATTTGGATTTCGCGTTCCGCTCCGCCGACGAGTTCGACGGCGCCGACGCCGGGAACACTTTCGAGTCGTTTGCGGATGACGTCCTTGACATAAGTGGTCAGGTCTTTTTCGGAGCGTTTTCCCGCGATGGTGACAGAGACAATCGGTTGGCTGGCGGGGTCATAGCGCTCGATGACGGGATCTTCGGTATCGAGGGGAAGATCGGCGCGGATGGCGGCCACTTTTTCGCGGACTTCCTGAGCGGCGGCGCGATCGTCGACTTCCAGTTCGAAAAAGATGATAACAATCGAGACGCCTTCCCGCGACTGCGACTGGATGTAGTCAATGCCGCCGACGGGATTGACCGCGTCTTCGATGACCTGTGTGACGTCGGTTTCGATTTGTTCCGGACCGGCTCCGGAGAGTACGGTTTGGATGACGACGACCGGAATATCCACATCGGGGAAGAGGTCGACATTGAGCCGTTGATAGGAAAACAGACCAAGCACAATCAGCGCCGCGATCATCATCGTCGCGAAGACGGGTCGTTTTATGGAAATATCGGCAAGCTTCATTTGGCAGACTCGCTGGAAGAGGATTCGGCAACCGAGAAGCGTGCGGCATCGATCAAAGTGATTTTGCTTCCATCTTCGATCTGGTTAGTTCCCATCGTGACAATGCTGTCGCCCTTGGAGACTCCCCGGACTTCAATGAGCAGCTCGCTGCTGATCCCAAGCTGAACGGACAGTCTTCTAACCGTATTTCCTTCCACCACGTAGACATCATTCGTGCCCTGATCTCGAACAATCGCGGTTTTCGGAATGGCAATAACCGGTTCGGGAGTGGTGTAGACGACTTGTGCGATGCCGAACATGCCGGGGCGAAACCAGAGGTCATCGGTGTTATCGAAGAGCGCTTTTGCCTCGAAAGTGCGCGTAGTGACATCCGCCGATTTGGTGATTTGTGTGAGCGTGCCGTCGCGCTTCAGATCGGGGCGCAGTTCGGAGTAGACTTCAGTCCGCATGCCTTCCTGCAAGAAGCGAAGATCGGATTCACCGGCATGGAAGACGATTTTCATGCGTTTCACTTCGGCTACGGTAACGACCGACATGCCCGGCGCGGCGACATCCCCGACATTCAGATGAATGGCAGTGACTGTGCCGGCGATCGGACTGATCAGATCGACCAGACTGCGCGCGGCTTCAAATTCAGCGGATGCGACTTCAAAGGCGGTCTGGGCATCGTCGAGCGTTTGCCGTGCCACAGCGCCCGCATCGAACAAGGCTTTCATCCGGTCGCGGGTGCGTTCCGCGTTTTTATATGCGGATTCCGCCTGATGATAGCGGGAGGACGGTCCTTGCCGGTCAAGCTTGGCGACGACTTGTCCTTTGATTACTTTGTCGCCGATTTCAACCGGAATGGTCTCAACGATTTCGGTTATTTTCGCGACGATATTGGCTTGTTGGCCGCCTTCAAAAGTACCCGTGTAGGTCTTTGTCAGAGCGAAGTTATCGAACTGTACAGGCGCGGCGACAACGGGGATTTCTTTGACGGCCTCCGCAGTCGATTGCGATTCATCGGCGTTTGACTTCTCGGCTGTCGTGCAACTCCAGAGCAGCAGCGAGGCCGCAAGCAGCAGGAGCAATCCGGTTGTTTGTAATCTTAGATATGCGCTCATGGCTCTTTTTATCGGAATAGTTTGTTGTTGCATGTTAATTCTCCCTCATGGAAGCGGTCAGTTTTTCCCACTCAGCCAGCGCGGCGAAGTAATCAAAAGCGGCCAGCGCCTGTTCGGATTCTGTTTGAGCGAGCGCGGTTTGGGAGTCGAGTACTTCCAATTGGGTGCCGACGCCGCTGCGGAAGCGGACATCGGCGATATCAACCGCGCGATGCGCCTGACCGACGCTTTGTGCCAGCGCGTCATAGCGCTCTTTCGCCTCTTTCAGATCGAGTTTTGCTTGATCCAGCGCGAGGCGGATGCCATCTTCGATCTGCATCCGGGATAGTACGGCGCGGTCCATGCCGATTCTGGCTTGAGCGACGCGATGTTTGGTTTGAAAGCCATTGAACAGCGGAACCGATAGAGTCAGTCCGGCCATGAAGGTGTTTACCCATTCGTAATTGCCGATATCCAGCGAATTATCCTGCGCCTGATAGTTATAGTTGGCGAAGGCGGAGAGCACGGGAAAGTAGGCGGCGTTTTCGATAGATATGTTTTTTTCCAGCATCGCTTCCTGTGCCTTCAAGGCACGGATCATCGTGTTGGAAGCGATCAAGTTGTCGATATCGGACTCGGTATCGGTTTCCGGCGCGGCTTCAACCGCCAGATTCCCGATGATGTCAAGCGGCTGCTGCGGTTCAAGGCCGATTTTCAGTTTAAGATTATCCTTGCTCAATGCCAGTCCGTTTTCCTGCCGGCTGAGTTGCGGTCTGGCATTCGCCAACTGCACCTCCGCGCGCAGCAGATCGAATTCGGCGGCGGTTCCCTGATCGTAATGCGCTTTGATATTGTCGTAATGCGCCTGCGCCAGCTCGACGCTTTGCCTTGCCACGTCGACCAGCCGTTCCAACAATAAGACCGCATAGAAAGCAATCTTGACATCGCGAACGATTTCTTCCTGCTTCGAGTCGGAAGAGAGTTCGGCATAATTACGGTATCGTTTGGCAATCTGAATGCCGGTATTCAGCTGCGGATCAAATAAAACCTGAGAAGCCGACACTCCCGCGACGACA
>JAHIZR010000512.1 GCA_018814465.1 bacterium
AATATCCGCCTCTCGGTCTATAATATACAGGGGCGAATGATTCAGGAAATAGTGAGAGGACCGATGAATCTCGGGACTCATTACCTGACATTTGTTGGGGAAGCATTTCCATCGGGGACCTACTTTATGAATCTGCAAGGTAAGTATTACGGCGCGACGCAAAAACTGATTCTCTTGAAATAGCAGCTACAGCATGTACAACCAGGAAAGGATGGGGCAGAATTATGCGACATTTGTTTCTTGCAGCGGTAATCGGATTGCTCGCGATTCTGACGAACGCACTTGCCCAGCCGGAAATTCTTTGGTCCTTGACCTATCCCAGCAGCGCCGAGGCGGAGGTCTGCAATGATCTGATAGCCTTGGGAGACGAGGGATCTATCGTTGCGGGGAGCTCGCGCCGGACTTCCCACCATACCCGCATGCTGACGATGATTGTAAACGGCGAGGGTGCGATTGCAAGAAGGGACACCTTCGGTTTGTCGGATCATCGTCTCTGTAATGCGGCCTTGCGGCGTTCTGACGGCACGCTTGTCCTGGCCGGATCTTTTACGCGCAATCAGACAAATCCGCATCGCAATGGCTATGTGATGATCGCCGATGCCGGAGACAGTTTAGCGTCGGCGGAATATGGTTCAACCGGGGTCGATCAATTCAATTCGGTCGTGCAGGATACGGGAGGAGTGTTAGTCCTTGCCGGGCAAACATCTTCCTCTGGCGCGGGGGAGTCCGACTTCTGGTTAGTCAGTTCCAATCCTCCCCTTCCCGGTCCGATCAATCGAACATATGGCGGCGCGGAAGCTGACGAATGCCGGGAAGTGCTGTTGACACCTGATATGGGGTATTTATTGGCAGGCATGACTCGTTCCTTTGGTCCCGGCACGAGGAATATGTTTATTCTTAAAACAGACTCCGCAGGTGACAGCCTCTGGAGTCGTGTGATCGGCGGTAGCGGAAGTCAGGAATGCAATGCGGCAGTATTGACACCGGACGGCGGCTTTGCCTTGGCCGGACATGATAATTTTGAATTCTATCTGGTTCGTACCGATTCTGAAGGAATTCTGCTATGGTCTCGAACTTACGAAGGGTATAAGTGCGAGGATATCGTGCTGACACAAGATGGTGGATTCCTGCTGGTCGGTGATATCTATTCGGGAGGTTCGGCGGAGTGGGATGGCCGGGTTGTGCGCACGGATTCTCAAGGAAACGAACTCTGGAGTCTCACGCTTAATCAGGAGATAGATGATCATTTCTATGCCGCCGGTCAATCTCCTGATGGTGGATTTGTTTTAGGCGGGTACACGAATGCCTTGAACGGACCGGATCAAATCTGGTTAGTCAGGCTTGGGACGGAATCGCCGATCATTACGGTCGGTCTGAACGGCGCGCATGATCCGGTTGTTCGCTGGATCGCTCCGGTAAACGGCACGTACTTTGTTTTCAGTACGGTCAATCCTAACTTCGAGCTGTCGATTCCGCTGGGATCGGATTGGACATGGGAAGCAACCCTTCCCGGAATACCGCCGGGATCGGCAAGCTGGACAGATCAGGAAGCCGGTCAGCGTCACAAATTCTATGTAGTCGTTCGTTCAACACTGTAGACCCATGATGGACTTATCCGAAGGGAAAATTCGGGGCAAGCTCAAAAATGCTTGAAATTGACAGGAAAAGTGTTATAAAACGGTCATTTTTTCGGACTCCCAGAATTTGTTAAGAGACGGGCAATTTTCGTTGATTTCCCGTCTCTTTTTTTGTATATTAAGAGCTTACGTAGGCTACTCTATCAACTCTCAGTAATCACCCGAACACCATTCTATTTGGGGTTCCTTTTAGCACAGTATGAGTAAAAAAATCAGAATCTTAGTCGCCAAACCCGGGTTGGACGGTCATGACCGTGGAGCCAAGGTGATGGCTGCCTCTTTTCGCGATGCCGGGATGGAGGTCATCTATACAGGCCTCCGCCAGACTCCTGAAATGATCGTGGAAGCCGCGATTCAGGAAGACGTTGATGTTGTCGCTTTGTCGATTTTATCGGGTGCTCACATGACCATTTTCCCAGCTGTTTTAAAGTTGATGAGTGAAAAGGGTCTTAGAGACGTCTTACTGACCGGTGGGGGAATCATTGCTCAATCGGAGATGGTGGAACTTAATCGCATGGGGGTTGGTAGACTATTCGGTCCGGGAACTCCGACTTCCGAACCCATCAATTATATTCAGGAATGGGTTAAGGAACACAGGCCGAACTAAACGGCATCGAATTTCACTAAACTGAAATAGACGAGAATACATGTCCGGTCACAGCAAATGGGCGACGATCCGTCGCAAAAAAGAAAAGATTGATGCCGCGCGCGGCAAAGTGTTTACCAAGTTGATCCGCGAACTTCAGATTGCGGCGCGGGATGGTTCCGATCCCAATGCGAATCCCCGCTTACGCTCAGCAGTTGACGCCGCCAAAGCGGTCAATATGCCGGCGGCGAACATTGAACGCGCAATTAAAAAGGGCGCGGGTGAATCTGATGGCGCCGCCTACGAGGAAGTTACTTATGAAGGCTATGGTCCGGGCGGCGTTGCCGTAATGATTGAATGCGTTACTGATAACCGCAATCGTACGGTTGGCGAAGTCCGGCACTGCTTTACCAAGCGCAATGGAACGATGGCCGAAGCCGGCGCGGTAGCCTGGATGTTTGACCGCTTAGGCCGACTCACCTTGGATGGGGCTCAAGGTTCGGAGGACGAGATCATGGAAATTGCTCTCGAATCCGGCGCCAGGGATGTTAAAGGCGACAGCGACGGGTGGGAGATCCTGACGGATCCCGAAAACCTGTATAAAGTAAAAAGCGCTGTGGAAGGACATGGCAAGCAAGTCGAATCGGCCGAACTTGCTTACGTTCCGAAAAATACGATTAAAGTGGAAGATGCTTCACAAGCGAAGAGCCTGCTGGGCTTGGTGGAAGCGCTTGAAGAGCTGGACGACACGCAGCAGGTACATGCGAATTTCGAGATGGATGACAGTTTAATGGAATCCATTGCGGGATAGGAGACAAAGTTGGCGGAGAGCATTTTCATGGGTATTGATCCGGGTCTCACCGCCACCGGATGGGGAATTGTTCGAAAAACGGGCCGTAAAATAAGCTATATCGACAGTGGGAAGATTCCTTCACATGCATCCCAGAGAATGGGAGACCGGCTGAATCGGATCTTTGAGCAGTTGCGCCGGATCGCGGAAGAATATCACGTGGAGTTTTGTGCGGTTGAGAGCGGCTATGTCGGCAAGAGCGCGCAATCCGCGCTCAAGCTGGGCCAGGCGCGCGCCGCTGCCGTATTGGCGGTTGAGCAGTGCGGAATCCCGGTGTCGGATATTTCGCCTCGCGAGGTGAAAATGGCGATTACCGGACGCGGTTCGGCAGCCAAGGAACAAGTCGGCTATATGGTTGAACATATGCTTCGCATCAAATTCGATAAAGGGGAAGAAGACATTTCCGACGCGCTGGCCATCGCGCTTTGTGCCGCTTTGAACCGGATGCGCGATGAAAGAATGGCAGCCGCATCATGATCGAATTTGTGGAAGGAATTCTTGCCGAGAAATCCCCTTCGACGGCGGTTATCGATGTGGGCGGAGTCGGCTTCGGCTGCATCATATCCTTGTCGACTTATGATGAGTTGTCCGCCGCGGGCGCACCGCAGAGGTTGTGGACGCACTTGCAGTTCCGCGACGAGCAGCCGCTGTTGTTTGGATTTGCTTCGCTCGCGGAGCGCTGGCTGTTCAGAAATCTGATCACAGTGAGCGGAGTAGGACCGAAACTGGCAATAACGATTCTTTCCGGCGCGCGGGCGGGCGATATTCAGCGCGCGGTCGCCAACGGCGACAGCGCGCGGCTGAAATCAGTGCGCGGTATCGGCGCCAAAACGGCGGATCGCATCGTACTGGAGTTGCAGAAGAAATTCAGTACTGAAGGTCCGGTGGTGATGGGGACTCCGCTGGACGCGGAATCCGATACGCTGCGGCAGGCAGTCAATGCCCTTATCGCGTTAGGCATCAAGCAAAGCGAAGCGGAGCAGGCCGTGTCCGATACGGCAAAGCGCGGCGTCACCGGCATTGAAGCATTAATCAAGCAGTCGCTCAGGAAGAATTGATGCCGCGTATAATCGAACCTCAACTGCATGACGAAGAACGGGAACTGGAATTCAGTCTTCGTCCGGTTACGTTTGACGAGTTTGTGGGGCAGCCGCGGCTGAAAGAACAGTTGTCGATCTTCATGCAGGCCGCGCTTGAGCGCAAAGAACCGCTCGATCACTGCCTGTTCTATGGACCTCCCGGCTTGGGGAAGACAACGCTGGCGCATCTGGTCGCGCATTCGATGAAATCTCAGATCCGCGTGACAACGGGGCCGGTGCTGGACAAACCGGCGGATCTGGCGGGACTGCTGACTAATTTACAGGACGGAGATGTCCTGTTCATTGATGAAATTCACCGTCTGAATTCCGCGGTCGAAGAGTATCTTTATCCGGCGATGGAAGACTTCAAGCTGGATATCATGATCGACAAGGGACCGGCGGCGCGCACTCTGCAGCTGGACTTATCAAGGTTCACTCTGGTCGGAGCGACGACTCGCGCCGGCTTGCTGACCGGACCGCTGCGCTCCAGATTCGGCATGACTTTCCGGCTGGATTACTACAGTCCGGAAGATTTGGGAAAGATTCTGCACAGAACAGCGCGGCTGCTGGGAGTGAATTGCACGGAAGAGGGGATTGCCGAGATTGCCGGCCGCTCACGCGGCACTCCGCGGGTGGCGAATCGCCTGCTGCGCCGGATTCGCGATGTCGCTCAGGTCAGGGGCGAAGCAAAGATTACCGCCGGTCTGGCTCATGAGGCTTTACAGCTGCTGGAGATCGATGAGTTCGGCTTGGATGATCTGGATGTGCGTCTGATGAAGGCTCTACTCACGAAGTTTCGCGGCGGTCCTGTCGGTCTGGGGACGTTGGCTGTGACCGTCGGCGAGGACGAAGGAACTCTGGAAGAACTTTGCGAGCCTTATTTGATAAGACAAGGATTCTTGGAAAGAACCTCGCGGGGTCGGATGGCAACGCATCGCGCGTTTGAGCATTTCGGAATCGATCACCGAACTGAAGATCAGGCCAGATTGCTGTAGCGGGCGGATAAGAGACCTCAAATATATAAAGACACGATGATACAGGGTGCGAATAGTGAAGGAAAGCTTGAATCGTACATGGCACATGTGAGGACGATTTGCTGAAATATTGCTATGGATTAGATTCCTACATGCGCCATCGCGGCGTCGCCGACTTATTGAAGAAGCATTGTCCGCGATCAGCGGAAATACTGGATGTCGGCGGAGAGGTTTCCATCAGTTCTAACCATATTGGACGGTTTGTCAAGGGGCATAAGATCACGACGGCGAATATCCGGCCCGAATCCGATGTGGAATTCAAAGGAGGGGTGCTGCCCTTCGCAGACGATGCCTTTGATACGGTTATAACAGTAGACACGGTTGAACACGTTCCTCCGCGGCAAAGACAAGCATGGCTGCGCGAACTGTTTCGCGTATCGAGGAAACTGGTGATCATCGCCGGACCGATATCGAACGAATTCAATCGCGAAGCGGATCGCTATTTGAGTGATCTGTACGAGCGGTTGCACGGCAAGCCGCATCAGTTGGCTGAGCATGTCATCAACGGCCGGCCGACCATTGCGGAGATTGAAGCCTGGGATGAGATCGCGCGTCCTTTCGTTCGGACTGCGGAGGGTATTCAATTTGACGGTGATTCCCGGATTTGGAAGCGACAGTATGGTACGATCTTCAGAATCGATACAAAACGGGGATTGCTGCGGATTGTGCTGAAAATGACATACCTGATGTGGACGATGTTTGGATTGCGTCCGCTCAGATTTACGAAATCATTGGGAGAATATACTCAGCGATTTTACGTAGCATACGTTTGCTGACGAGGGATTGCTTCATAGACCGGATTCAGGGAAAAGGGAGCGGAGTCCGATCATCCGGCGCAGTAATACCACGATGCAAGAATACAAGGCGTTGTGGTATGCGCATTTAACACGATACAAATTCAGGAGAAAAATAGAGTACTATGCCCATTACCTCAGCTGTATACGAACCCCGCGGAGTTCAGACCATTCCGCGATTATCCGACTTCAAATACAATCTGTCTGAAAAGCTCATCGCCCAGGAGCCTCTGGAACGCCGTGATATGTCGCGGATGCTGGTGCTGGATCGGAAAACCCATGAGCTTCGCGATGAAATGTTCACCGATATCATCAATTATTTGAATAAGGGCGATGTTATCGTTGTCAATGCGACGCGAGTCTTTCCGGCGCGGCTGTTTGGATATAAGGAGAAGACGGAAGCTGAAATCGAGGTGTTTCTCCTGCGCAAGCTCACCGATGAGCTTTGGGAGGTCTTAGTGAAGCCGGCCCGCAAGGTCCGGACAGGCAACAACATCATGATCGGCGATGAAATCGTCTGTGAAGTGATCGACAATACAACCTCCGGCGGTCGCGTTGTGCGCTTCCATTACGAAGGCGATTTCAACGCGCTGGTTGAGAAATACGGCAAGCCGCCGCTGCCTCCTTACATTCGCCGCGAGCCCAGTCCGGAAGACAAAGAACGATATCAGACGATTTTTGCGCAAGAATCCGGAGCGGTAGCCGCGCCCACGGCTGGCATGCATTTCTCCAAAGAAATGCTGGCCAAGGTCAAGAAAAAGGGTGTCGAAGTTGTGCCGATCGTTCTGCATGTCGGTCTCGGTACTTTCCGACCAGTGCAGGTAGAGGATTTGTCGCGGCATCGCATGGATTCCGAGTATTTTGAGGTCAATATGTCGGCGGTGGAGAGAATCAATGCGGCGATCGAACGCGGCAATAGGATTACCGCGATCGGCACATCCGTGACGCGAACCTTGGAAACCGTTGCTAATTTTAACGGCGGCATCAAGCCGTCCTCCGGCTGGACGGACAAGTTTATTTATCCGCCGTATCACTTTAAAGTAGTTGATCAGCTTCTGACGAACTTTCATCTGCCCGGATCAACCCTGCTGATGCTGGTGTCTGCGCTGGCAGATCGTGAAACTATCATGAAAGCCTATCGCCACGCCGTGCGGAAGAAGTATCGCTTCTACAGCTATGGCGATGCGATGCTGATTATTTGATCTTCTCGGTCCTGATTCCGGCGGCAGGCTCCGGCGAACGGCTGGGCGCCTCCGTATCGAAGACTTTAATCGAGATCGGCGGCGAACCGATGTTTGTTTGGGCTGTGAAACCGTTTCTTCGCTTGGCCGACTGTCAGGAAGTCGTCATTGCCGCGCCGGAAAGAGATTTAAGCGAGTTCGAGAAGCAGGCGAAAAGACTTGCTGATCCCCGCGTCCATGTTATTCCCGGCGGCCCGACTCGGCAGGACTCGGTCGGTCGGGCTCTGATAGCGCTAACTAAGACCAGTGACGCGATACTTGTGCATGATGCGGCGCGTCCCTTCATTACCGAATCACTCATCGAATCTGTGCTGAACGGTTTGCGAAACTGTTCAGCTTCTCTTCCCGGACTTCCAGAGAAAGATACGATC
>JAHIZR010000513.1 GCA_018814465.1 bacterium
ACACACAGTTTGACTATTCGGATGCCGCGACCGGTGATCACTTCAACGTCACCGCTCTGGCACGACGGACACAGAAATAACGGGATATCAATATTGAACTCGCAGCCGCAGCCACGGCAGCGACAACGAACTTCGATTTCTTCGATCTCAAGTCGGGCCTGCTCCAATTGACTCTGACCTTTAATCGCATCGAATAAAAATTCCAAAGTATCAGGAACAATCGCGTCCAGTTTGCCGCATGCGACATGAACCTCGCGGACGCGCATCGCATCAACGCCGTCGGGCAGCGAATCATGGACGGTGTTAATAATCGATTGGGCTATATAGAGTTCGTGCATGGTTTATGCTCAGCAGATTCGTGGCAGCAATTCTCCGGCCGGGCGATGCAGACGCCGAACCGTTCCAACGGGTGTCTTCAAACGAACGATTCCGGTTGAATCCTCCGTGACTTCGCCGATACAAACAGCATGCGCTCCGAGCGGATCGCGCTTCATCACGGTAAGTATTTTTTCCGCTTCCGCGTTTTCAACCACCATCACGACTTTCCCCTCATTGGCAATGTGCAGAGGATCAAATCCCAACAGCTCGCAGACCGCCTGCACGGACTCGCGAACAGGAACCGAGGATTCATCAATCATGATTCCGCACGGCGTGTCCTCGGCCAGCTCGCTCAGCACCGCGGCAAGACCGCCGCGAGTGGCGTCGCGCATCCATTTTACGCCCGCGGATTCCGTGAGAATGCTTTCTATCAGTCCGTTTAGCGGAGCACAATCGCTCTCCGCTTTGACTTGCATGGATAAATTGCCGCGCGCGGCCAGCACGGAAATGCCATGATCTCCAATGAAACCGTTGATCAGAATAGCGTCGCCGGCCTTGATTCCGTCTGTGGAAAGACCCTTGCCGAAGGGACGCACCCCGATTCCCGATGTCGTAATAAAAATCTCATCGCATTCGCCCCGCGCTACCACTTTTGTGTCTCCCGTGACGATGCTGACACCTGCTCCGCGCGCTTCCTCCGCGGCTGATTGAACGATTTGCTCCAGAACCGCAAGCGGCAGTCCTTCCTCTATAATACAGGAGAACGACAGACAGACAGGCCGCGCGCCCATAACCGAGAGATCGTTGACGGTTCCCGCAATGCACAATTTGCCGATGTTCCCGCCCGGAAAAAAAATCGGCTTCACCGTATAGCTGTCCGTCGTGAACGCAGCTTGACGAGAGTCGAGTTCGAGCAGCGCCGCGTCAGCGAGCGGCTGCAGCTCCGGACTGCCGAAAGCTTCCCTGAACAGCTCACGGATCAATCGCCGCATGCTTTCTCCGCCCGCTCCATGAGCGAGGGTGATTCTCTCAGTGCTCATCTTCTGCTCCCGCAAATTGATACACGGCCGCGCACGCTCCCTCGGAGGAAACCATGCAGGCTCCTCGCGGACGATCCGGTGTGCATGCTTTCCTAAATAGAGAACACTCCTCGGGACGAATACTGCCGCGCAGGACATCCCCGCAGCGGCAGCCCGGCGGCTCCTTTGAAGGCGCTGTCTTACCGGCCAACGACGCGGCGTCCCAAGCGGAATACTCTCTGCGTACTCCCAATCCGCTGGCCGGAATGCTTCCCAATCCGCGCCATGTCATATCCACAGGCTCGAACATTTGCTCCATGATTTGCTGCGCCGCGACATTCCCGGATGGCTTCACGGCGCGTCGATATTGAATCTCAACTTCGCAGCGGTGCTCCACAAGCTGACAACTAAGCATGCGGACGGATTCGAGAATATCCAACGGCTCGAATCCGGAAACGACGCAAGGTATTCTAAGCTCATGAGCGATAAACTCGAAGGGCTGGCTGCCGATAACGCTGCATACATGACCGGGCAAAATCAAGGCGTCCACATTCGTTCGCGAATCACTCAGAAGCGCGTGCAGCGCTCCGGGCATCGTTTTCATCGCGGAAAGAATCCGGAAGTTCTTCACCTGCCTTCGAACTGCTTCGCTCAAAGCCGCCGCAATCGTGCAGGCGGTCGTTTCAAAACCAATGGCGAGAAATACTACCGTGCGATCCGGGTGGTGAACCGCCCACTCCAGCGCATCCATCGCGGAGTAGAATACCTCGACTGAACTTCCGGCCGCGCGAGCCTCGGCAAGCGAAAGCGTGGACCCCGGCACACGAATGAGATCGCCGAAGGATGCGACGGTAGTTTTCTCCGCTCGCGCAATGGCAATCGCGCGATCGATGAAGTCCGTGCCCGTCACGCAAACGGGGCACCCCGGACCATGAAGAAACTGAATCGTCCCCGGCAGCATGCGCTGCAGAGCAAAACGGTAAATCGCCGCCGTGTGTCCGCCGCACACTTCCATGATGCGGATCGGACGCTCTCCTGCGATCGAGCGGATGCTTTCCGCCAATGGTTTCGCCACGGCGGCATTGCGCCATTGATCAAATACGTTCACTCTCCCGTCTCTCCTATCTCGCGCAGCAACGCCAGAGTCTCCCGCGCCGACTCTTCGTCCAGCAGCTCCAGCGCGTAGCCTGCATGCACAATCAGATAGTTGCCGGGTACCGCGTCAGGAACAAAGGTCAGCATAATATCACGGCGAACTCCGCCGGTTTCCACCGCGCCGCGATCACCTTCGCGAGTCACTAATTTCATCGGTATAGCCAGACACATAACGTTTACACCTCTTGGGCATGGGCGACGCAAGCTTGTCCAAGCGAGACTCCGCCGTCATTGCAGGGGATTTGGGAATGAGTAAGAACTCGGAATCCGCGCGCTCGAAGTACCTGCGAAAACCGGGTCAGTAAAAATGTATTTTGGAAACAGCCTCCGCTCAACGCGACTGTCTCGATGCCCGTAACGATCCGGGCTGCGTCGCACACTCGAGCGAATCCTTCGACAACTGTCTCATGAAAGCGCCGCGAAACCTCGGAAGCCGGCTTGCCCGCCATCAGATCCGCGATGATCTCCCGAAACATCTGCTGAGGATCGAGATTCAGCGTCCCCTCATTATCTCGAATGTCCAGAGGGTAGGGACTCAAAGCGGCTGAATCTATCAGCCACTCCAGCCCCATTGCGGCTTGACCCTCGAATTGTTCCTCACTGCCGAAATAGACCAGCGCGGCGACCGCGTCGAATAATCTTCCGGTGCTTGATGTGAGCGGGTAGACTGTTGTCATCAAATATGAATCCAGCAGCAGATCCAGTTGCTCCCGCTGGATTGCATGCTTCCAGCGCCGTCGCAGGAACTCATATAACTCATCATTGATCCCCCCGAATGATTTATTCAGCCATGCAACAGCCATACGCCAGGGTTCACGCGCGGCCCGCTCCCCGCCCGGCATGGAAACATAGTCTAAATGAGCGAAACGTTTGAACGAAAGAGCATTCCCGATGAGCAGCTCGCCGCCCCAAATCGC
>JAHIZR010000072.1 GCA_018814465.1 bacterium
GCTCGCCCTTGGGAATTTCGATAAAGAAAATCTCCGCGTGACTTGGAACCAAATCGATCTCTTCGCGATATGCATTTACTTCACTCTTTGTCGCCGAGAGATTATAAATACGCTTTTCGCTGCCATCCTCCATCAGTTGAATTTTCCATTTTTGTTTGCCCTGCATCTGAGAATCAAACTCGATTCGGCTCAATACTTTCATTGTCGCCGGTCCGACAAGCTTGAGGACGACCCTGTCTTTGCCGCTGACCCGGTAATAGGTATAGCTTTCTTCTCGAGACACCAGATCGACGGACGTTGTATACTGAAAAGGAGTCATCGCCACCACCGGAGTTCCACCGGTGAATTCATTCGTTTTCTGCGAGAAACGCATAAAAAGCGTATGCTTTGAATCCACAGGAAGACTGAACCGATAAGTGTGACTGCCGCGGGGCACGTCAATAATCCGTTTACGCAGAACAGATACGCCGCCTTCGTGGCTGTCCTTATATTCCACTTTATCGGAAAGGACAGTCTTATGCGAAACCGTTTTTAATTTCTTGGAATCATCAAGCTGATAAATGAACTGGTAGTCGCCTGATTCTTGTTTATCGGCTAAGACAAGGCGACTCATAACCTTCAGCTTTGACGGGCCTTTGACGGTGACTTCGACATGAGAATCCTGATCGAGAACAAAATAATGCCGGGTTTTGCCAGATATAATCAGTTGAATGTCTTCGTCAAAACTCGACGGCTTGCGATATTGAAAGCCGGACTGCGCGAGTGTAATCGACACAAAAGCCACAATCAATGCGAGCAGTGAAAAGTAAATCAGGCGTTTCATCGATAAACCTATCTTTGTAGTTGAAATTTACATCAGAGTTTCGGGATCGACTCCTGAATCCTTGAGACGGAACAATTTATAATCCAGTCTAAGGATGAGCAGGATTATGACCAACGCGATGCCGACTGCGATCGCGGCAATCACAATGTTATATCTCACGGAAATGAAGACTTCACCCTCACCAACAGGCTGCAAAGGAATCTGTGCACCGCCAAGATCATAGCTGCGGCTTATCGCTAAAATATCATAGAGATTAATTATCGGAATCTTCTGCGCGTTCAGGAGATGCACAAGTCCGCGAGCGGGATAATTCCGAACCGGCAGGCGACGCACCAGACCGTCTCGAATCAACCTGCCATTCTCTTCATGACCGAGACTCGATACCCCTTCCCCAACGTTTATATAAGCCTTGAACGGACGGACAGCGGCGTACTTCATGAAGAGTTCAAACCGTTTTGCGGAACTCTCAGTCACACTGCTCGAGGAGATCAAAGACAGTTCATTCCGGGCAATCGCAGCTTTCAGGAGGTTTCTGCCCACTGCGGACAGCCCGGCAGCTTCATCAAGTCCGCCTCCGAGGGAAGCTGCAATGGGCACCGACTGAATAATGCCCTTCGTGTTGAGTATGCGTTCCATATCGAGCCAAGTAAAGTCGGGATCATTCGCTCCCCACCAGGATGCGCCAACCGCGGTGATCGTTACCGGTTTGACGCCGAGGGCTCGACAGGCGCAGAGCACAGCAATATTGACACCAGGATGCGATCCGGTAAATCCAACAGCGACGAGATCGCCCTCTTTGACTCCTGCTTTTGTCATCAAATCAACAAGGAGCGCTGCAAAATTCGGGTTTGCTCCGGCAATCTTATCTTCGAACGTACCAATGTTAGTGGTGATCGTCGAAAACTGCTGACCGATGAGCATATCAAGGCGCGGATCTCCGAAGCTGTCTGATTGGCCATCTTCGCCGCGATAATCCACCAAAGTCTGCAAAGCGGTTTCCATCAGATCGGCTGCCTGCATTTTCTGATCATAATAAGGCATCTTATAATCGACACGGCTGTTTTCAGCCCATAAGTAGAGACTGTAACAGACAGCTCCCAAAATGATCAGCGTCCAAATTGAGCGAAGGCTTGGTCTATAGCGCATGATAGATCACTCCTCCGGTAATCAGGATTACCAGCAATTTCACGATCGGCGCGGCAATCAGCATGGTTGAAATCGTGCGGATGACGCCCTGTCGCTCGAACCAGTTCGCGATCAGACCGGGAATAATGAATCCAATCGCTTCGAGGCGGATATCGGCGGCAAAGGCGTCTGCTAAAACGAGATTGCGGCTGATATAGCCGAAGATAAAGCCGAACAGGATTGCCATTACCATTCGCCGCCGGCCATAAACGAACATAAAACGCGAAACGACACGGATCGCCAGATAGGCAAGAAAGGCGACAGCGAATGTTCCCAACAATCGCGCGGGATCATGAAGATGGAGCGCAATGTAGCCGGGAACCACAATCCCTCCGGCAGCCGAACCGAAGATCTCGTGGAAAATCAGACTGATGAGTACACCAAGACCGATAGTGAGTTCAATCATAAGCGTGTTTCTTGGCCGCGGCAGACTCGATAGACTTCAAGCGGGCGCAGAGTCGGTTTGTTGATTGGTTTGTATTGATAATTGTCGGGGGCGACGTCGTGCTGAGAAATAATGGGCTACATCCAACCCCCCTCTGCCCACATTTCCAATCGCGAAAACGGTACCGATATTTTCAACGCGAGACAAAACGGTGTCAAAGACCTCTTCCGCGCGTTTGGCACCCATCTTGATAGCTTTCGACTGGTTCAATCCCATGCGAGGCACATCTGCATAAACCCGATCGACTTTTTCGCCGCTCAAGATCAAGTAGTCGTAGGCGTCGGACAAGTCTTCCTTAATCATTTGGAGCAGTTGAATCGTTCGATCATAGCGATCCGCCCGAGTATGAATCAGGAAGAATACGGTTCCGAGATCGGTGCTGAGTGACTTCGTTTTTTGCCAGATTGCTAAAGTCGACTCCGGATCGTTCGCCGCCATCGCATGAACAAACTGGACAACTTTGTCGTCTTGACTGACTTCGAAAATGTGCAGCGCGCCAACATCGGGATAGGCTTTGTACATGCCGCGCAGCGCGGTTTCACGGTCTATGCCATGATATTCACAAACCGCCAGGGCCAAAGAGACGTTTTCGGCATGCTCGATATAGCTGAAGTTCGCGAGTTCAAGATATGAAACACTATCGGGATGGACACGATATATTTTGCAATTCTTCTTCTTGGCTTCCCGGCTCATGAGCCAAAACATTTTCTGTTCGGAAGTGAACAGAACGCCGTTTTGGGGCAGGGTATTACACAATGACTTTGTGATATTCTCAATCGACGGTCCCATCTCGAGCACATGATCGAGGCGGGAATTCGTGATTACTCCTGTGGTGGCCCTTACGATTTGCTGCTCACAAATCCACTGGTATTCCGGATTTACCGCCATGCACTCGACTACGACAGCTTGCGGTTTCTTCTTTGTGAAATACCGGAAGATCTTAAGCTGTTCAATGATATTCGCCCCCCCAGAACGCTTAATCGCGACTTCAAGGCCGTCGGTATCAATAATACGCGGCAACGTACCGGTCGTTTTCGCCATCGTAGAAATGCCGCCTTCACGAAGTCCGGCGGCAATAAGACGGACAACCGAGGATTTCCCACGGGTGCCATTGACATGAATACGATACTTAACGGCTTTTACGCGCTTTTGATGCGCAGAGAATTCGTAAAAGCCGAGGGCAATGGCCAGAGCGGTAGCTATGAACAAGAAAGACATGCGGCTGGCAAGTACTTATAATGCGAAAGAAAACGAATTAACGAAATAATCCAGTCTGTCAAAATATTAATATACAAAGCTTCAGGGCGATAGTCAATGTCCTGATTGCCTTTGAGCAGAGACTGAGTCCGGTGTCGACTCCGCGGATTTCTGATCAGTTAGGCGATAAAGAGCACTTGTCTCGGTCAGGGATGTGTCAATGGAACAGGTTGAATCGTCGAGTATAAAGCTGGCCGAAAGTGCGGGTTTGATTTCGAAAGTAATATTGTTAATATATTGAATATTAATAGTTTCAAGAAGCGAGAAGCGAAGGTTTCGGAAATCCTGCTGGTCACGGATGAATGATACCTGACCCTTGTCAACTGTGTTTATCGTAAGCCAATGAGTAGATTCTGAAGGCTGGAGTTCCGGATCGGATTTCATCTCGAGAGGAATGGTAGTTTGTGGTCCGTGGGTCTGTTTCCGATATTCGTTCATCGCAAGTTTAATTGATACAGCTTCCGGAGGACTTGGCCTTAAATAATTCCGCATCCAAGCCGGCACAATCATAATTGCAACAATAACAATTATTAACAGTGCTTTCTTAAGATGCGTTCGAGCTGTCAGATCGGCAAACCATGCTGCAGCAATTTTTGCTCGCGTCAAACCGACTCGCTCCGGCTGATCGAGAAGCGGCTTGTTACGGACAATTTGTGCCGCAGAATTAGAGACAGCCGAAGACTGAAATCCATCAAAATCCCGCAGGACTTTTTCACTATTCATCCCCACCGCACCGGCATAGAGGGCAATGTATCCTCTCAGAAAACCGGCAGGAATCTCATCCCAATGAGCGGATTCAAGCGCTTCGAGATGCTGACGGGCAATGCGCGTGACAGACTCGATCTGCTCGAGCGATATCGACTTAAACTCGCGAGCGTTTCTCAACTCACGGCTGAAGGATACAATGGCTGAAATTTTGGGCAATGACATCTTTTAGCAGGGTTATGGGAAGACCAACGACGTTCTCGTAATCACCTGTTAGTTTATAGACGAGCTTGGCACCGAGACCTTGAATGGCATACGCTCCAGCCTTGCCTTTCCACTCACTTGAATCAAGGTATTCCTTCAGCAGAGCAGGCGAAAGTACGCGGAACTTAACTTGACTGACGGCAGCGCTGCTTACCAAAGTACATTCATCTTCGGAATCAGGATCCGGTCCGGAAAGACAAATCCCGGTAATAACCTGGTGCGTACGACCGGAGAGCGTTGTCAGCATTCGTCGAGCTGATTCGATTCCGACAGGTTTGCCGAAGACTTGATCATCAAATGCGATGATCGTATCCGCGCCAATCAGTACTTTTTCTCGATTGCCAAAAAAGTCCGAAGCTCGGACTTTTTTTTCTGCATTGTGGATCGCGAGTTTAACGGGATCACGATCGGACCAAATCTCAGTAACATGTGCGGGCGCAACATCAAATGAATAGCCTGCCGCCAAGAGAAGTTCCTTTCGCCTTGGGGAGGCGGAAACAAGTGTCAGCCGGACCACGCTTGACTCAACCAATGGCAAAGGCGATTAAAAGCACGCCCGCGATCAGGGGCGAGACTCTGTTGAAGCGGAGGAGTGCGGTATATGGCCCCTCGGAACGCGGCTGGCGGAGCCGGCCCCAAAAGAAAACCATTGGAAGAATGACGCCGAAGATCAGCAACCAGAAATAAGCATCATTGTATATCATCCCGAGCCAAGGCCAGAAACTCACAACTCCGAACAGGAAAAAGACCGAGGCTGTCCACGCGAATCTTTTACGATAGCGGTGATAGATGCTTTCTTCATCGATCTCACTGTAGGTATTCCGAATCTCCTTTTCGACATTCAAAGTCACTTGAATAACGAAAACCAACAAAAAGACGATAGCGGCAGGGAAAACACCGATTGCGGGATTACCAAGCAGCCCGGCAGCCCCGGTGAAGATGGAAGCACAAAGCAAAGGAGTCAGGATGCTTTCAGCTTGCGAATATCTCGGTACAAGCTGGTTCCGCAGTCCAAGCAAGAAGAATGTACTGACGAAAGAGATCGAAGATGCGGCACTAAAATCGTGGAGATAGGAGCTTAGGACCGCAAGAACAACTCCGCAACCTGCTAACAGAATTCCATTATTGAAGAACGTTGGCATCTTATCCTCACCGGTGTAGTCTCCGGGAGTGCTTTGATTTCCAGAAAGCACATACCCGCCGGCGATGAAAAGCAAAGCCGACACAAACGCCAAAGCCCAAGCTGATCCGGTCGTCTCGATCCCGCTTCTTAGATGCAGAAGGAAAACCGTTAATACCGAGAGTACGATTAAAGACAGAAGCAGATTCCGCGAAATCGGCTTTCTTTCTGCTGAAAATAGAAAGGAATTAAACATGTCCAAGCGGCATTTCAAGTTGAAGTCTAATGCGCAGCAGTTCGAGACATTGAGTAAGCACTTCCTCGGCGTTCAATTCACTGCCATGCCCTGTATCAATGGTCGCTACGCGAAAATCATTTGTACAGCGTTTGATCCAGGATTCGTAAGCTTTATTCAATTCGCTTAAGTAATCCGGGTCGATTTTCGTTTCCCAGCTTCTGCCTCTGCTCTGAATACGGCGAATCAGAGTTTCGACATCACAGCGAAGATAGATGATGAGGTCCGGCTTCTTCAGGTAGGACGTCATGGCAGCAAAGAGGCTGCGATAATTGTCCCAATCGCGCCCGATCAGATGTCCTCGATTGTGGAGGGTGCGAGCAAATATCTCTACGTCTTCATAAATCGTCCGGTCCTGAACACAGGAGTATCCCTTGACTTCAATCTCACGCTGACTTTCAAACCGTTTACTGAGAAAATAGACCTGCAAATGAAACGACCAACGGTCCATATTCGCATAAAAGTCTTCAAGATAGGGATTATCGATAACCGGTTCGAGATAGCAATGCCATTTCAGCTGACGAGCCAGCTCCTGGCTCAAGGTGGTTTTACCGACACCGATGTTTCCGGCAACGGCAACAAAGTATTTACGTTCTGAGAACTCTGTCATAGGCAATTGAGTTCCATATATTAAAAGACTACTTCAGGTTCAGGAAATTGAGACCTGTCAATTCGTCCGGCACTCTTTCAACCGGATTTGCATGCGGCCATATCCAGCATTCAAGAGTCACTGCCACTTCGAGGCAAACAAGATGTCCGCCGCGGACATTCCCGTTTTTGTCACCGACAATCGCATGCAAATGCCAAAAAGGTTTATTGTTGAAAATACTGAGGTTTCCATTTAAGGCGAGGACTTCCGAGACACCCGCGACTGGAAATTTTACATATCTCTTTTGGTCAAGGTCAAAGTACCCGAGCGTGAGGTTCTCAACGGCGCCGATCGCAGTAAATGCCCCCGATTTCCATCCCTTTTCTTCCGCGAGGGTAATCAAAGCATCAGGCAGTTTCTCGCCGCGGTAGAAGCGCACGAGGAACGCATCGTTAATTTGGCGGTATTCCATTTTCTTAGTCGAATGCGAGGGATTCTTTGGCGTCGGATCGGAATTCCAGTTCGAGAGGACGCCAAGCAATACATGGGAATGTAACGGTCAGCAGAGTCGTATCGAAAGATCCATCAGGATGCATGATACTCGCGCGGTTGTGACTCAGGTAACTGCCGGACTGAACTAAAGACTGATCGAAACCATAAGCTGACGCGAGTTGAGTTCCGGTCTCCAGCCGACTTTGCTTCTCCGGTCCGCCTGCGTGCAGAATGCCGGAGAAACCACTGTTAACGCACGATTCAAGAACATCCAGCATGCGTCGAATATGGATAGGAGATCGGTACTGATCATGAAAAAGAGTTACGCTTTTCCCTGACTGCAAGTCAGCGATCAAGCGATCCGTAAAGCTGCTCCCCCATCCCACCGAAGGCCCGACAACCGAATTACTGCGAACAATCAGATTAGCCTTGGAAGCATTCAGTACAGCCAACTCGGCTCGATATTTGGACCAGCCGTAGCGATTGATTGGATTCGGCATGTCCTGCTCGCGATAATTGCCACGGTGCCCGTCAAAAACCTGATCTGTCGAAGTAAAAATGAGTCGGGATGAATGTTTGGCTGCCCAAGTGACAATCCGCGCGGTGGCTTCGGTGTTGATCCGGTCGGCAAGATCGGGTGAATCCTCACAGGGAATAACCTGTGAGAGCGCAGCCATATGCAGGATGACTTCCGGTCGAAATGCGTCCAATGCGGAACTCAGTCGACCGAAGTCGGTCAGATCGAGCGCATGGTTGTTGAATGGAAGCGCCTTTTTTGATGTATGCGTCAGCCCCAAGAGATCGTGCGATTTCTGAAGCCGGATGCTGATTTGCGAACCGACAAAACCTGAAGCTCCCGTAACCAGAACTCTCATGCTTCGTCAGAACCTGCAGTTGAATCGAAGGCCAATTCCATCTGAGGCAACCATCGGAGACCAGTCAAGCTGCATTCGCTTGGATTTCGAGTTATCGGAAAGATCCGCACTGTTCTTAATAGAAGCCTGTCGGCCGGCATGGATGGCGGATGCCAGATGGTTGATCGCCATACCAGCGGCAAAATAGATAACACTGTTGAAGGCTCGGTCCGAACGAATGCGAATCTTTTCCATGGTCGCCCGGTTTCCCTCGGAATCCCAGTTCCAGACTTCATCGTCTGCCGAGTAGATGCTGCCGAAATTCCGCTCCAGCATCCGTTGATTGTTAAAATCATCAACTGACATCCAGTTGCCGACGTCGACATAAAAGTCGTGATCATGATCTCCAATAACACCGGCATGGGCGGAAGCAAGAGCCTTGTAATCATCGCGCGTTGAAGATCCGTAGGCGCGCATACTGAGAATCCCGCTGAGACAGAGAACCTCGGCAGAGAAAAACATCAGCGCGGTCCGCTTTTGACCAAGGCTGTGCTGCCCCCAGCCGGGAATCAGGAGCGATTGCAGAAACGCGCTTCCACCCTTTCCTTCCGAATGCGCCGGAACTGCAAGAGCAGTCAGCAGCAATGAAGCAATCAGGAGAACAGCCAGTTTTGTGTGATACCGCGTCACGGTTTATTTCCGGTCAAGAGGGAATGAGAGTGTCAGCATACGGGCTGTCTGACCGTCGTACTCTTTGGCGTCATAATGAAACCTCAAATCACCGAGTGCGTTTTTATCCAGACGGCGGTTAAAGCTGCGGATCGCAAACGCAGCATCGAGTGCGGAGAGGACGTGATTGGCCAGCACGATCTCCATCATGACGTTCGCATTTTCCAACGACTTGTTCGCATCACCGCGCATATCACGATAGATATAAAAGAATGGACTGTTGCCGTCAAATCCGATGGTTGCAGGATCATCGCCGGACGTCTGAGACCAGATATCTCCGTTGTCTCCATTAATCGGACCGGTA